>JAYEKV010000033.1:0-2352 GCA_034716855.1 Campylobacterota bacterium
GGGCAAGTGGTTATCTTGCTTCTAAGAATATATCTTAAATATCATCTATAATAAAACCATATTTTATATAACTTCTTTATAACAAATACAGTCCTTTATATGATAATTGATTAATATTGGAACAATTCGACTAACGGCGATAGCGATATTATAGAAGATTTATTCGGTCTTTAAGACACCTTACTTGACACGATAAAAGCTCGAATTTTCCACAGTTTTAGCTTGTTTCTCTCCTAGTACTTGTTATGGAAACTTTCTGTAACCTTCTTTTCTATGTCTTACCCTGATGATAGTTTTCAATTTCTTTTAGTATTTTTGGAATTTCAACTTTATCTATTTTTTTAAGTTCTTTTTTTGCTGATGCTTTCCATTGTATTTCAAATGATGCCATCTTGTTTTAATTCCTCTAAAACATCTTGATGAGAAGTTGATTTTTCATCTTTTCTTTCAGCAACTGTTGCTAAATCTTCAAAGTCTTCTAGTATATTTTCAAATTCTTGCATTGATAAAACTACTGATATTTTTTCACCATTATCATTGGTGATATATTGAGGATGTAAATTCATTGGCATAGTCATAATATACTCCATTTTTGATATAAATGTATTATAGCAAATTTTTATTTGATTTTAATAGTTTGCTACTTTTCATAACGACCGAACTGAAGGACAAGTGGCGAAACGACTTGACAGTTTAGTTTTTAAATTTTATTTATACGAGTTTTAAAAGCTCAAAACTGCTGACTTTACACTTGTTCTATTCCTGTAATTTGTTATAGGACTTACTATTTAAATGCAATGGCTACAGCAACAATAATAGCAATTATTCCTACTATCAGTTGTAATATAAATTTTCTGTGTTCTTTTTGTTGATTTAATTCATTTTTATCAATTAATGTTACTATGGTATTAATTGACATTTGAAACTCATTGTTAGTTTCTTTGATTACTTTATAATATTCATCAATTTTAATGTATTTTTCTTCTCTGGTTTTTGTATCTATCTTTTGTATTTCTTCTACTATATTGGATACTTTAGATATTTTAGAATTATAATCATTAATAACATCCAATGTTTCAGGTATAACTTTATATGTTTCATCAAATTGTTGAATTTCTTGTAATTTATATAATAGAGATGCTTCAATAGCATCATAATAAGAACGTTTAGTATGTCTATCAGCTTTATCAAGCTCTTCTAAAATAATTGATTCATCAGATTCTTGTGTTGCTTTTAATAAATGATGTCCAGCATATCTTAACTCATTTATTGATGGAATTGATAAGTTTTGATTTAGTAACTCTGCATTTTTAATTCTTGCCTCGGCACTTTTGAAATTATTATTTAATTTATCAATAATGCCTTTAAATTTTTGATTTGTAATCAAATGAATCCAATATTTTATTTAGAAAAATATGAAAATATATCACTCTTCATATTTTGTATATCTTTTTCTGTAGTATATTTTGCTTGTTGTAGTAATACATTACCATTACTTAAATATGAAATAATTGGTTCAGTTTTAATACTTTCTAGTTTAGTACTAGGATGTATTCTATGAGGTGTTTTTAATAAATTGTTAATAAAGTTAAACATTAACTTTTCCTTAAGTTTTAAATAACAGTCTCTGATTATATTTAAATTAGTATTATAAGGTGCTTAAATAAAAAATAGGAATAATCTGCCTCCAAAATTTAAATCTGAAGTGTAATTTTTTAAAAATAGAAAATAAAAAGTTGTGATTTTAGATTTGAAGAGGTTAAATGTTAAAATCTTTCTTCAAATTCTAACCACAGAATATAAGGAAGTAAAGATTGAAATATAAACATTTAACCTTAGAGCAAAGGTATCATATTTCTGCTTTAAAAAAAGCAGGGTTTATTCAAAAAGAGATAGCAATTGAGCTAGAAGTGAGTGAATCTACAATTAGTAGAGAGCTAAAATCATAATAGTATAACAAAAAGTTAGATATAGCAGGAGTATAAAATGGCCAAAAAATTACTAGAAATTGTAAGAGATAAAATAAGATTTAAACATTATAGTTTACGAACTGAACAAGTTAATTTGTATATTTTGTATCATAATAAAAAACATCCTAAAGATATGTCTAAAATTGAAATAGAACAGTTTTTAACACACCTTGCTATTAATAATAACATATCTCCTACAGCACAGAATCAAGCATTTAATGCAATACTCTTTTTATATCGTGAAGTATTAAATATATCTATGCAAGATGAAAATATACAAGACCTAAGGGCTAAACAAAAAAAGCATATACCTGTAGTATTAACTATTACTACTCATCTTTTATTTAGATTGAGATATAAGAACATCCTCTATCATTTTACT
>JAYEKV010000034.1:0-10176 GCA_034716855.1 Campylobacterota bacterium
TAATTATGGAATCGGTAAAAATAAATATTATATTAATTTTGGACTATTAAAAGAATATATTGAAGAGACTAAAATGTTGCCTTACTATAAGATAGATTAGTAGTGTTTAATTTTTTGGTACTACTTACAGAGTATATTAATATAAACAGTTTAATTGGAAAAAAAGTAGGTATAAGTAGGGATATTTTTTATGAAGAGATGTTAAAGCAAAAGGGTATTGATGTAGTAGAGTTACGAGGAAGTGATGAAAAAGCACAAGCCTTGGCACTTGGTGAAATCGACTATTTTTTAGCCTCTTTTACATCAGGGTTAAAAGCAATAAAAAAAGGTGGCTATACAAATATAAAAGTAATTGATGAGTTTTTGGGTATAAAAAGAGAAGACTTAAGGTTTGCCGTAAATAAGGATAAAGAGATCTTATATAGTATTATAGCAAAGTCTTTAAATAGTGTTAAGCAAAGAAAGCTTGATCAAATAGTGAATAAATGGATCATAGAGATTGATACAAATGAGAATATTGATTTTACTCAAAAAGAAAAAAAATACTTAAAAAACAAAAAGATTATACGATACTGTGCAGATCCAAGCTGGATGCCTTTTGAGAAAATAGAAGATGGTAAACACAAAGGGATAAGTGCAGATTTTGTAAAGTATTTTCAAGATCAAATAGGTATACCTTTTAAACTAGTTCTTACAGACTCTTGGAGTCAGTCAATTGAGTTTGCTAAAGAAAAAAAATGTGATATTCTTTCATTTTTAGCTATGGATACTCCAAGTCGTAGAGAGTATTTAAATTTTACAAAACCATACTTCTCAACACCATTAATAGTGGCTACAAAATTAAATGTAACTTTTATAAATGACCTAAAAGAGCTTGATAATAAAAAATTGGCTTCTCCTAAAGGTTATGCTTTTGTTGAGATAATTAAACATCGATACCCTAAGATAGATATAATAGAGGTTGATAATGTCCAAGAGGGATTAAAGAAAGTCAAAAATGGTGAAGTGTTTGGTTATATTGGTACTTTGGCAAGTGTAGGTTATATGTTCCAAACTAAATTTACGGGAGAATTAAAGATTGCCGGTAAATTCAATGAGAATTGGGAACTAGGTGTTGGTATAAATAATGAAGACCCAATACTTCTTGGTATAATGGACAAAACTATAAACAATATTGATGAAACGATCTATCAAAATATAATTAATAAATGGATAGCTATAAACTATGATAATCCTAAAGACTATACCATTGTTTTCCAGATATTAACTATAGCAATAATCATACTTGCAGGTACGGTTTATTGGAATAGACGCCTTGCCAAGATAAACAAAGAATTAAATAAAGCAAAGCTTCAAGCTCAAGAAGCAGCAAGATTAAAATCATATTTTCTAGCAAATGTATCACATGAGATAAGAACACCAATGAATGCAATATTAGGTATGAATCATCTGATGCAGAAGACTCAATTAGATAAAAAACAACTTGAATACATAGAAAAATCAGAAATAGCATCAGAAACACTTTTAAAGCTTATTAATGATATTTTAGATTTCTCAAAAATTGAAGTGGGAAAATTAAAGATACAAAACCATAATTTTGACTTGTTAAAACTTTTAGATAATCTAGAATCAATGATAAAAATAAAGGCAAATGAAAAACATATTGATTTTAATATAATATATGATAAATCACTTCCAACTAAGTTATATGCAGATAGTTTAAGACTAAATCAGATTCTAACTAATCTGCTTTCTAATGCAGTTAAGTTTACCAATAAAGGTAAAGTTGAACTTATAATAAAAAATGATCTAGATAAATTTAGATTTTATGTAAATGATACGGGTATTGGGCTGACTAAAGAGCAGCAAGGTAAACTTTTTACACCATTTACTCAGGCTGATGAAAGTACTACAAGAAAATTTGGAGGTACAGGACTTGGTCTATCAATCTCTAAAGAGCTTGTGGAACTTATGAATGGTAAAATATGGGTGCATAGTAAATTAGATGTGGGGACAAGTTTTATTTTTGAAGTTGAACTAAAGAGCTCTAAAGAGGGTCAGTGTGAAGAGAATATTACAAATCAAAAGAGCAATGTTATTGATAAAATAAAAAATAAAGTTGCTAAAGTTACTGTAGAACAAGAAGATATTGATAATTTGTTTATAGAACTTCAAAGTGCACTAAAAACAAATAGACCATCTATTTGTGAACCAGTTATTACAAAATTAGATAATATTAGTTTTGATAAAAAAGAGGATGAAGAGATATATGAAAAGATAAAATATCTCACAAAAAAATATAGGTTTAGTGAAGCTTTGGAACTATTAAAAAAATAGTTCCAAGTTTATGTATTTATATAGTTTTTAAGTATTGTTCTTGAAGATTTTTATAAACAACTTCAAATGTTATATCATCTAATTTTTCCAAAATAGAGATCATAACAACATTGTCTTCTCTTCCATTCCATACTTTTGTATAAGTTCCCTCTTTGTATCCATTATCTTGTCTAAATTTATTTAAACAATTTTTACCGATATAAAGTTTTTGCAGCCAAGTAAAACTAAGAGCTGATATTTTACAACATCTAAAGAATTGATCAATAAATCTTTCAACACCACTAAATGCAGGCATATTGCCTGTTTCTATAGCAAAAGCTATATATGAAAGTTTTTCAGCTTCTTTAACGATAAGTTTAGTATCAACATCATTAATATCTACAGCTTCATATATACAGTGTGTATTTACTAAAGATACCGCTTTTGGTATATTTGTTTCTTGTAAAATATAACTCATTAAAAAATGCCATACATCCACAAGCTCTACATGTATATTATCCATATCAGGTTGTGCTGCAATATTTTTCCAATGCTTCCACGGAGTTGAATCTATAAGTTCAGAAACCTCCATATGAATACATCTAAGCCAGTTGATCTCCTTATCGAACTTGTTTACGCCTAGCTCCCAGTTTATACCGTTAGTGTCATCATTTAGTTTCTTTTGCAATATAAACATCTCTTCAAGTTTTGCAGGAAAACTAGAGGACTCTTCAAGAAGTTGTGCTAAAGGGAGGCATTCCTCTACAAGTAGATCTAGAGAGTTTACATCATTTTGAATATTATTCTCACCTTGAAGCAGGTGAACAATAAGTGCAACCGTATAAGGTACTTCGTCATTCTGTTCCCACTTTAATACATCTTCAGGGGTTACACCTATATAATTTACAAAGCTTTCAAGTGTATCAAAACCAAGGTTTTTTACAGTTTTTTTCAACTCTTCATATAACAATTTTATCTCCTGTTTTATACCAAATTAAATGTATGTTGTTGATTTGATTTAGTATGACTATAATAGTTGTCAATTTTTAAATGAGTATAGCAGATTTTAACTTATATTATTTAACTGTCACCTAAATGACAGCAAAAAAACTAAAAGACTCATCCAAACCCCTGATTATGCACTTTTTTAATAGTAGTTTTATGAGATTAAATCTATTTATTTTTTATTAAAAAGATATTATTTAATATACTTTTATAAATTTCTTTTATGTATATTTTAATATTAATTAATATATAATATTTCAACTATTAGGATTATTATATGGATAAAAAAATAGAAATATTTACAGAAAATGCTAAAAATTTTAATGTATTATATGTTGAAGACAATGAAAATATTCTAGAAGCATTAAATGAGTTTTTTGGAACACTTTTTAGTTCCGTAGAAACAGCAATTAATGGTGTTGAAGGTTTAGAAAAGTATAAAAGCAAATCATTTGATCTTGTTATCACTGATCTTACTATGCCTAAAATGGATGGTTTTGAACTATCTAGGGAAATATTGAATATCAATGAAAACCAGATGATAATTATAGTGTCTGCTGATGGAAATAAAGAAGTTATAATAGAACTAATAAATATGGGTATAAACTATTTTATAAAAAAGCCTATAGAAAAAGAAAACATGATCAATGTATTAACAAAAGCTGTTAGATCTGTAAAGAGCAGTTATGAATATATACAAAAAAATGAACTATTAAGTGAAAAGAATGAAACTTTAGAGCTTGAAGTTCAACATCAAACATTGGCACTTTATCAACGACTTTATTATGATGAATTGACCAAACTTCCAAAAAGAAATAGACTAATAGAAGATATTGAAAAGCTTGCTCCTTTTGCTCTTATGATAATAAATATTGACGAGTTCAAAAATATCAATTCTGTTTACGGACATGCTCTTGGTGATAATGTGTTAGTTGAATTTACAAGAGTTCTTTTGAATATTGCTTTAGATAGAGGTTGTAGTGTATATAACATTGGTGGTGATGAGTTTGTGTTTTTAAATACAAATAACAAAGAAAGAGGTTATTGTAAGCAGACTGCAAATATTATATTAGATACCATTGAACAAAACGGTATAGATATAGAGATAGGCGGTGAGACTTTAAATATAGCATTAAATATAACTATCGGTATGGCTATAAACGAAGAACAATTATTAAACAAAGCTCAAATGGCTTTGGAACTTTCTGAACAAAAAAGACTCCCTTTTATTGTTTATGATAAAGAGTTTAATCTTGAACAAGACCCATCAAATGATATTAAAATAATAAATATGATAAAAAGTGCTATAGATGAAGATAGGGTAGTACCATATTTTCAACCTATTTATACGGTAGACGGTAAAGTTAAATATGAATCTCTTATAAGAATAGAAGATGGTGATAAAGTTATCTCTCCGGTTCACTTTTTAGATATTTCTAAAAAAGTTAGATACTACCCTAAGCTTACAAGGATAATGATAGAAAAGTCTTTTAAAATATTCTCTAAAAGAGATGAAGAGTTTTCTATAAATTTATCATTTGAAGATATTATCAATCATAAAACTATGGAGTTTTTATTTGAAAGTATTGAGAAATACAAGGTTAATGATCAACTGATAATTGAGATACTTGAGAGTGAGAATATAGATGATTTTAATATAGTAAAAGATTTTATATTAAAAGTAAAAGCCCTTGGAGTAAGAATCGCAATAGATGATTTTGGAAGTGGATATTCTAACTTCTCTTATCTTCTTCAGATGCATCCTGATTTTATTAAAATAGATGGTTCTATTATTAAAAATATAGATCATGACGAGGGGTCTAATATGATAGCTAAAACTATTAAAACACTTACTAATAATTTTGGTGCTAAAACAGTTGCGGAGTTTATCCATAATGAAGAGGTTTATGAAAAGGTAAAAGAACTTGGAGTAGATGGTTTTCAAGGGTACTATTTTAGTGAACCTAAAAAATTTGACAAAGAGGATATAGTTTATGAATGATACTCAAGCTTTTACATTGTTTTTAAAAAATACAAAGATATTGTATGTTGAAGATGATAGAGAGGTTAATTCTCTTGTTTCAGAAGTTCTAGGTTCATTTACAGATTATTTGTATACTGCATTTGACGGTAAAGAAGCTTGGCAGATGTATGAACAATACGCACCGGATGTAATTATTTCAGATATAGAGATGCCTAAAATAAACGGAATAGAGCTTATTAATAAAATAAGAGAAGTAAAAAAAGACAATAAAACTCAAGTGATATTTTCTACTGCTTACAGTGATGAAAGGTATCTTTTAAAAGCAGCAAATTTAAATATACAAGGTTATATAATAAAACCTATAACATACCAAAAGTTAAAAGATATATTGAAGAAGTTATATGTAACACTTCATGATGACCATAATATACTTTTTAAACTTAATGATGATCTTCAGTATGACTTAGATAACGGTATCTTGATATATGATGATGAAAAGATTAAGATGAACAATAAAGAGCGAAAACTCATCTCTTTACTTATCGAGAATCGTAATAAAGTTGTCTTTTATGAAGAGATCGAGAATAAAATATGGACTAGTGAAGATGAGAGTATGAGTGACTCCGCTTTAAGAACACTTATAAAAAATATACGAAAAAAATCACCCACAAAGATCATAGAAAATGTATCTAAACAGGGTTATAAGATAATTGTGTCTTAAAGATATATTTTTATCTTTTTATAAATATTATGCAGAATATATTAAAGTTATTATTATTTGTTTCGATTTTTTCAGTTTTTATATTTGCAAAAACTGATATAAATCTTACAGAAATAGAAAAAGAATTTATAAAAAACAATCCAGAAGTATCATTGGGAAGCGGTATAGGCTTCGAACCTTTTGTAATTAAAAATGGTGATGGTACTTTAAGCGGTCATGATATTGATCTACTTGATATTATCTCAAAAAAAACAGGACTGAAGTTTAAACTAAATGTTGATGACTGGACAAATGTTCAGAAGAAGACAAAAGAGAAAGAACTTGATGGTTTTTTTGCAAGTGGTTATGATAAGTCAAGAGAAAACTTTGCAAACCGTTCACATCCATATCTAAAATTAACCACTTTAGTTATTACAAGAGCTGACAATAAACAGATAAACACAATCGATAGTCTTGAGGGGAAAACAGCTGCTATACAAAAAGGCAATCTTCTTTTTTTAAGAATATTAAAAGAGAGTGGAAAAAATATAAATATAATAGAGGTTGATACTATTGCAGATACCATTAGGGCTGTTGTTGACAAAAAAGTAGATTTTACTATACTTGATGAGTCTGTTTTTTATCTTGCAAACACTATAGGGCTTAGCTCTTTGATACAGACTCCCTTTTCTATGGGTAAACCTTTTGATGTGATGTTTTGGTTTAGAAAAGATTATCCACAATTACAAACAATTGTAAATAAGGCACTTGACTCTATTGATATTAAAACCAAACTACAAATTAGAAATAGATGGTTCTCAAATATGAACAGCAATAGTTTATCTCTTGATTTTGATGAAAAACTATTTTTAGAAAACAATCCAGCTATCACTTTTGGAGTACCTTCAGCTCCCCCTTTTATATTTAAAGAAGATGGAGAGTTTAAAGGATATCTTTATGAACTTATAAATATCATAGCTAAAAAGAATAATTTTGAAGCAAAATTTGTGGTGGGTGACTATAAATACCTAATAGATAATCTAAAAAATAAAAATATAGATGTTATCCCTGCTATTAGTGAAATAAAAAAGCGAAAAGCAGATATGCTTTTTACTAAAAAAGAGAGTATAAAAAGAACTTTTTCTATCTATACTACACTTGATAAAAGTTTTACTAAGCCACAAGACTATTTTGGGAAAAGAGTTGGTGTAGTTAATGAGTGGAAATCTACTAAATATTTTATGGAAAAATATCCTCAGATAAATTTCATACAGTACGATACTCCAAAGGAGCTTATGAAAGCAATAGCTCATGAGAGAATTGAGGGGGCTGTAAATATTGTAAGTATAGCTGAGTATATAAATAAAAATATGATGTTTAACAACCTTAAGCAAAGTTGTACTTTAGTGTTTGATTCACCTCTTAAGATGGCTGTTAGAAAGGATTTTCAAGAGCTTCAATCAATTATTGATAAAACACTAGATAGTTACAGCGTAATAAAAGAGATAGATCTTTTAAAACAAAAATGGTTTGGAATAGAAAAGTATAGTAGATATAATCTTTTGAGCAAAACGCAAAAGAGATACTTAGAGTTAAAAAAAGAGATTAAAGTTTGTGTGGATCCTGGATGGGTTCCATATGATTTTGTAAAAGATGGGAAACATCTAGGTGTAGGTAGTGATCTTTTAAAAAATATGAGTAAAAATATACCAGTAGAATTAAATCTTGTCATCTCAAAATCTTGGAGTGAAACTTTAGATAACATAAAAAATAAAAAGTGTGATATTATCCCTTTAGCTATGAAAACAAAGCCAAGACAGGAGTATCTAAACTTTACCTCTAGTTATCTTACTCTTCCTGTTGTTTTGGCTTCAAATCAAGATGAAGAGTTTGTTGATAATATTGAAACTTTAGTAGATAAAAAAATCGCAGTTGTAAAAGGTTTTGCAATTTATGATATTTTTAAAGAAAAATACCCAAACTTAAAAATTGTAGAGGTAGATAGTATTAAAGAGGGTCTCGAACTTGTACAAAAAAAGAAAGTATTTGGATTTGCCGATACACTTTCAAGTATAAAGTATATCTCCAACGATAATTTGATAGATGATATTAAAATTGTTGCTAAGTTTAACGATAATTATGACTTAAGTGTAGCAGTAAGAGATGATGAGATGATCCTTCTTGATATATTTCAAATACTATCTCAATCTATCAATGAAAGCTATAAACAAAAAGTGATAAATGAATGGACTAGTATAGATAACCAGAAGAATATCCAATGGGATGTTATATTAGAAGTTATTGGTATATTTATGGTCTTGGTGCTGTTTTTATTATATAGACAATATGAACTAAAAAAGGTAGTTAATCAAGAGATAGAGAAGTCAAGAAAAAAAGACAATCTTATTTTCCAACAAAATAAAATGGCAAGTTTAGGTCAGATGGTTGGTAATATTGCACATCAGTGGAGACAGCCACTACAAGAACTAACTATGACAAACAATGTGATACTTGCTAAACTTGAAAAAGATAAATTAACTTTTGAAGAGTTAAAAGGTGAGATAAAAGACTCCCAAAAAACAATACAAGATATGTCAAAACTTATTGGAACATTTGAAAGGCTATATATAAAAAAAGATATTGGTAAAGATTATGAGTTTAGTTTAAAAGATATAGTATCAGATATAAAACATATATTTGATGATGAGTTTAGACTCTCACAAATAGAGTTTAAAGAAAATATTGATGAAAATATTGTTTTAAAATATGATTATGATCTTTTAAAACAGGTGTTTTTATTAATTCTTCAAAATAGTGTATACTTTTTAAACCATAGAGATATTAAGAACAAAACAGTTTCAATAAAAGCTTATAAACAAAATGGAAAAATATCAATAAAAATATCTGACAACGCAAAAGGGATCGAAGATGATATTTTGCCTCATATATTTGAATATAACTTTTCAAAAAGAGACAATGATAAAAACTCTACAGGCTTAGGGCTGTATATAGTAAAGCTTATAGTACAAGAGAAGTTTGATGGTACAATAAGTGGATCAAATAATCATAACGGGGCTTGTTTTACAATCAATTTGGCATCATAAAACCCAAGCCTGATACTGAAACTATAGATTTATTATCTGCAATTTTTTTTCTTAGTTTTAGTACTAGATTATTTAAAGCAGACTCACTCATAATATCAAGTCCATATACACTTTGTTCTATATGCTCTTTTGTGATAAGTTTGTTTCTATTTTCTAAAAGCAGTTCTATTAAGCTTATCTCTTTTGGGGATAGTTTTAGACTGTTTTGTTTATATTTTAAAGACTTACTTGCGTAGGAGTAAAAACAGTCATCTGTTATCTTAACCTCTATTAAACCGTTTTTATCTACAATTTTTGCACATTTGTATAGTATGTTTTTTAAGTTTTCAAAATCAACCGGTTTTATAAGGTATTCAATAAGATTTAATGATATAAAATCTAATAATAACTTCTTATCGCTATATGCACTTATGATAACTATAGGTATCTTATCGTTTGATTTTCTTATGATAGTTGTAAGCATCAGTCCGTCCATTATGGGCATCTTTACATCTGTTATCACTATTTGGGGTTTCTCTTTATAAAAAAGTTCTAGGGCATCTTCACCATTTGAAGCTTCTATCACATCTTCCACATAAAGCTCTAGGGCTTGTTTGAATTTTCTACGGATATTATCCTCATCATCTACAAGCAGTATGGTACATTTTTTTAAGAGTTCATTATAATTATTATTCATAAAACTATTATATCTTAAAATCCTCTCTAAATCCTCTCTAAAGAGATAATTATTAAAGAAATTAATTGTGTAGTATTATAATTCAAAATAATAAAACTCCTATAAAAGTGAAAAGATATGAAAACATACAATATAGAATATATAACTAAAAAAGATTTAGAAGATTTACAAAAAAAGAATAGTATAAAAGATAGTGAAAAAAATCTTATACAAGTTTTTACAGCTAATACAGATATAAAATATATACAACAACTTCAAAACTCTATAAATAGTATCTTCCCAAAATCACATCTAATAGGTACTACAACAGATGGAGAGATATGTAATGGTAAAGTTACTACTTCTAAAACTATCATAAGTATAACAACTTTTATGAATACAACATTAAAAA
>JAYEKV010000035.1:0-2317 GCA_034716855.1 Campylobacterota bacterium
ATAATCAAGCCGTTAGTTCACTTGCCTTTCAAGTCAGGCGTTAGAAGACAGTGAAATTTTAAATAAATTAAGAACAAAATATAAATTTGATATAATACTGAAGATAATAATTCGAGGAACATTAAGTGAAAATCAACAACTTTCATATTGATAATATAAATATTAAAAATTACAAAAAATATACTTCTTTAAACCTTACTTTAAATAATAACTTTATGCTTATAATTGGGGAGAATGGCTCTGGAAAAACATCAGTTCTTGATGCTATTGCAACATTACTTGGTGGTTATTTACAAGCTTTTAAAGATATATCATCAGTTGAAAGACACTCAATAACTAAATCAGATATAAAAATTGAAATAATAGATATAGATGAAAATATATCTGTAAAATATCATACACCAGTTGAAATTGGAGGTAGT
Source organism: Campylobacterota bacterium (assembly GCA_034716855.1). Lineage (GTDB taxonomy): Bacteria > Campylobacterota > Campylobacteria > Campylobacterales > Arcobacteraceae > JAIOSF01. The sequence continues at coordinate 423 of JAYEKV010000035.1, forward strand.
TTTAATATTAACGATAGTAGCATTAATATTAACCGAATAAGACAAAATACAAAAACAACTGCAATGACTAAACTACTTAAATCTGAGAATCAAGAACTATTTACTATTGTAAAATCCTTAGAGCAAGATGATAATAATATATTGCCAATCATTTCGTATCATGGAACAGGGAGATTATGGGAACAAGCTCATAAAAAAAGTTCTAAAATGGAAAAGCTCACTACATATCATGGGTATAAAGATTGTTTAAATGCAAAGTCAAACTATAGAAATTTTATTGCATGGTTTGAAAAGCTAGAAAGAAATGCTTTTAATGTAAGAAAAGAAATACCAATACTCGAAGCTGTACGAAATACTGTTATAAAAATGATGTCAATTTTGACAAGTAAAGAAGTAGAACTTTTTATATATAGAGATTCAGACCTAGAAATAAAATTTAAAGATGAAAATAAACGAGAAAAAGTATCAACTTTAAGTGATGGCTATAGAAATATAATAGGTATTGTTTCTGACATAGCTTATAGAATGGCAATTTTAAATCCTAACTTAGGATTAGAAGTTATTGAAAAAACATCTGGTGTCGTTTTAATAGATGAAATTGATTTACATCTCCATCCGAAATGGCAAAAAGAGATAGTAAATATATTAACTACACTATTTCCTAAGGTGCAATTCATTGCAACAACGCATTCACCTTTTATAATACAATCACAAAAAAGTAAAAGCATCATAAAGCTTGATGAATCAAGCGAGCCATTAGATATAGATGCCACAGAAATGAGTTTAGAAGACATATCAGAATTTATTCAAAAGATTGATACGCCTCAGTTGAGTTCAAAGAAGATAGAGATGCTTGAAACTGCTAAAGAATATTTTGAAAAACTTGAACTTTTAGAAAAAAATGAAATTTCAGAAGAAGAAATTAAAATAATTAAAACTAGACTCGATGAAGTATCCGCTTTATATGATGACAATATGGCATATGTCGCTTTTCTTGAAAGAAAAAGACTCATATCTGAGAGTAAATAGTGAGACCTGTCAACAAAGGTGATATACCAAAAAAAGAAGATGGTTCGGATAAAATTTACACCTCATATGCTCAAGCAAAAGATGATTTACGAGATAGACTAGATTCTTTTTGTTCATATTGTGAAATGAATATTGATAATCAACCTGACATAGAACATGTCTCTCCTAAAAGTAAAAATCCAGATTTAGAAACAGTATGGGAAAACTTTTTGTTAGCTTGTAAGCCGTGTAATATTATTAAAGATGCTAATAATGATAACAGAGAGGGTTATGCTTTTCCAGATACCCATAATACGTCATTTTTATATGAATATTCAGACAGTGGTGTAAAAGTTAGAGATGATATAGATAATGATTTTAAAAATTTAGCAACTGCAACTTTTGACTTAGTTAAATTAAATAGAAAGCTAGATACATCTGGTAGAGTTGATGACAGGGCACTAGCAAGACTAAACTCTTGGAGCAAAGCACAAGAAGCATTAATAGACTTTTTAAAACTACCTACAAATGAAGCTATGATTAGACAAACTGCTAGGTCTTGCAATGGTTTTTTTTCAATGTGGATTCAAATATTTAAAGATTATCCAGAAGTAAAAAAAGCTATTTTAGAAAATGTTAAGGGTACTGCACTAGAGTGTTATGATGAGAATATAAATCCAATAGAAGAAATATCGCGATAATTACTATAAGTCTTCTAACAAAACCTAGCAACGAACACTTAGGTGTCGTTGTAGTCAACCGTTATCTTAAAAAGTCATTAATACTTTATTCACACTATTTTGTTAATATTTTTTACAAATGAGAATACTATAAACCATAAGGAACAAAAAATGTACAAAAAAGTTATAATCAATTTTACAATAACA
>JAYEKV010000036.1:0-2279 GCA_034716855.1 Campylobacterota bacterium
ATCTGTCTGTTAAAATATTCTTTCTCTTCTCGTTTCACGAATACACCTTTATTAATATTTAATATGATTGTAACTTTTGTATCTAAAATATACAATAAATTTCCCTAATATTATAAAGAATTGGATAAAATTTATCTATGACAAATCTAAATATACAAATAGAAGAACTAATAGAGAAAAAAGCCCCCGACTTTGAGATAGCAAAAGTGATAAGAAAAGAGATAAAACTTTATCTATCCTCACTAGATGAACTTTTTACCATATCAAGTGGTAAAGACTTTTTTGTAAAACATACAAAAAAAATAGATGGTTTTATAAAAGTACTGTATAAGTATCTTATTAGAAAACATTTTGGTATCTATCTTCCTATGAGTAACTCTATACCACTTACAATAATAGCACTTGGAAGCTATGGTAGAGAACAACTTTGTGTATACAGTGATATAGATATAATGATACTGCACGATGAAGTAAGCGGTTTTAATATTAAGCCTATTATTGAAGAGTTTATGACCTTGGCTTGGGACAGTGGACTAAAGCTGGGATCTAGAGTTCACAGTATATATGATATAGAAGAATCTGTAAAAGAGGATATAACTATAAAAACCTCTATCCTAGAGTCTAGACTTATCTATGGATCAAAACACCTTTGGTTCAAATATCAAAACAACCTTACAAATATAAGAACTTTTGAACAAAAAGAGTTTGTGCTTGAAAAACTTGAAGAACACAAACAAAGACTGATAAAATACCCTCTTATTATGCAGCCAAATATCAAAGATGGATATGGTGGGATGAGAGAGTCCAATATGCTCTTTTGGATGGCAAATATAACTTACGGTGTAAACTCAACAAAACAATTAGCAGGTAAAATTTTTAGTGAAGTTGAATATAAAAAATTTAGAACCTCACTAGAGTTTATCTTTAAAATTAGAAATGCCCTTCACCTAATAGCTAAAAAGAAATTGGATATTATAACTTTTGATATACTTCCTGAACTTAGTAGCAAACTTGGCTTTAAAAATACTCCAAGACTTACAAAAGAGAGACAATGTATGGGGAAAACTTTTGAAGCTTTACACAGCATCCATTTTTTCACCTCTATTATGGTAAAAAAAATAACAAGACAACATCTGTTTAATACAAAACTACTTACAACCATATACCAACACAGATTTGATAAAAACATCTATATATGTAATAAGAAACTATATGCCAGCTTCAATAAAAAGCCAAAAAATTTAAATAACCTTTTAAAAGAGCTTATATCATTACCTGATTATATAAATGAATTTGACACCTCTTATCTTTATTATGCCTCTAAAACAAAAATACAGTATAAGAACAGTACTACAACCAAAAAACTTATTATTACACTGCTACAAAGGCAAAATCTATACCCGATAATAAAATTTTTATACAATTCAGGTCTGCTGATTGATATAATCCCAACATTTAAAAAACTGATAAATCAACCTCAATTTGACGGATACCATAAACATCCAGTAGATATACACAGTATAAAAACACTTTACCATATACAAAATATAAATGATCCTTTTTTAGAAAAACTATATTCATCCCTGTCAAAAAATCAGATATTTGTACTAAAACTTGCTGCATTTTTCCATGACTGTGGAAAGGGAAGAGGTAAAGACCATCATATAGTAGGTCAAAATCTATTTAAAAAATTTGCAAAATCTTTAAATATAAGTGAAAAAAACATAGAACTAGCATCTATACTTATAAGATATCACAATATGATGAGTAAGTTTGCCACAACTGAGGATATATACTCACAACAAACAATACTTACTTTTGCAGCAATTATACCTACAAAAGAAGCCCTTGATCTTTTATATCTTTTGACCTATGCAGATATAAACTCTGTAGATTCAAAATTTTATAAAAGCTCAACAGCATCTCTTTTAAGAGAACTTTATCTGCAGACTTTGCCTGCTTATGAGAACAAAGAGCTTTTAAAAGTAAGCAGTAGACGGGTAGCAAAAGAAAATACCATTAAAAAACATACTTTATTTAAAGAGTTCTCAAAACTACTTCAAAAGAAAACTTTGTCTATCAATTCAAATCAACTTTTCCTAAAGTATAAAGCTGAGGATATTATCAAGATCTCAAAAAGAGCTTATGAGATAAAAGAGTGGGATTATAAGTTATTTACTAAAAACAATTTAAAAATAAGGATCACAAGAGCCGTACCTCTTAATCTTGGTTATTTATTAGGTAAACTTCAATTTTTAAATATAACTGCTATGGGTATA
>JAYEKV010000037.1:0-2267 GCA_034716855.1 Campylobacterota bacterium
GTTTCATATATATTTGCACCCATCTGCTCTTTAAATACTTTATGAAGATGATCTTTGCTTATATCCATCTCAAAAGAAAGCTGGTCTATATTTATATCTGTTTCTATATGAGTATTTATATAGTTCATAAGATCGTTTGCCAGTTTTGAATGCTTTAGATTTATCTGTTTTTTATGCATGATAATAATTCTATCCAAAATAAACTATTTTTTTACTAATAAAGGTAAGTAAAATTAACAAAAATAGATAACTTTAGTACCAAATATAGTGAAGAATAAAATAATTTTACAAGATATAATTATCCCACAAAAAATAATAAAAAGGAGAAGAGATGGAAACAAACAACAAAAAGTACCAAATAATAAAATGTTACTTTCAAGAAATACTTCCGTTTTTTGAGCATCAAAAACAAGATGAGCAGTTAAAAATAGAAGCAAACATAAAATTTGGTTCATTAAATGATCTAAAAAGTACAAATCTATCAAATCATATCGATTATAAACTAAAAGATGATGATTCTATAGAATTAGATCTTGAGAACAGTTCTATAAATGATATCTATAAAGGTCTAAAGATCATCCAAAAAACTATTTTAAAAAACTAAAGTTATTGTTGTATAATACAAAAAACTGAAGAGAGATGGAAAAAGTATAAATATTCAGTATAATTTATTATAAAAATAATTTTAAGGTGTTTTTTATGTCAATTTTTGCTATACAATCAATAGCCGGTGGATTTTTAGATGAGGATCTAATAAATTTTAATAAGCATTTTGATGATTGGTGTATCCAATTTGAAAGTTATGACGATGCTATGATTATAGTACAAACTTTAGAAGACCAAGAAACAATATCTGTTGTTGAGATAACACCATTAAGTTATCCAAAGTATTTTTTCAACTCTTTAAAAGGTACTGTATATTTAACAAGGCAGATTGAAGATAAGATCATCTGTGCGGTTGAGCCTTATATGGGATCTAGTTTTAAAATTGCAATCTGTGATATTAAAACTAAAAATGTAAGATTAACAAAAACAAACTATAAAACTATTTTAAGTGCCGAAGCTGCTTTTACTAATTTTGGTGATTAATTAAATGAAGGGATTTTAAACGCTATGCAAAACATAAATGAATTAATAGAAAAAGTTATCAATGAAGAAACTATAATAAAAGCTACTTTAAGCGGTGTAAGAAAGAAAAATGAAAAAACTTTCAACAAAGTAACTGTAAAAAAAGTGATTATCAAAGATGAAGAAAAACATCAATTTGAATACTTTTATGATAAAAATGTAGAACATAAAAACCTAAACAACGATGAAACAATCTCAGAGATGGTTAAATTGATTGAAACATATTTTAAACAAGCAGTTATCAATACAGTAGATTCAGACTACCAAATACTTGTTAGTAAAAAAGGGGTAGCAAAGATACTTAAAAAAGCAGCTACTAGAAAATTTGAAGCACCCTCTCATAACAAAAAGAAAAAATATATTCTAAATGAAGGGGAACTATCTCCTTTTTTAATTGAGCTTGGGATCATGACAGCACAAGGTAAAATAGTAAACTCTAAATATGATAAGTTTAAACAGATAAATCGTTATTTAGAGCTAGTGTCTGATTGTATCCCTTATCTAGATAAAAATAAAACTATCAGGATCATTGATTTTGGCTGTGGAAAAGCATACCTTACTTTTGCTCTTTATGATTATCTTGTATTAAAAATGGGTTACAATGTAGAGATAGTAGGCTTGGACTTAAAAGAAAATGTTATAGAATTTTGTTCTGATTTGGCACAAAAGCTAAAATACGATGATCTAAGGTTTGAGCAAGGAGATATAAAAGGGTTCGATCAATTTACAAATGTAGATATGGTGATCTCACTACATGCGTGTAACACAGCAACAGATGAAGCACTGGCAAAAGCCGTAAACTGGGGAGCTAAAGTGATACTAGCAGTTCCTTGCTGTCAACATGAACTACTTAAAAAAATCAAAAATGAAAAAATGATACCTATGATGAAGTATGGAATCATAAAAGAGAAACTAGCCACACTTATTACAGATAGTCTAAGAGCAAATGTACTGGAAATAATGGGTTATCGTACGCAAGTTATAGAGTTCATAGATATGGAACATACTCCTAAAAATGTTATGATAAGAGCTTTCTTTGAAGATACTCAAAATATAACTAAAGTTGTAAATCAATATAAAGAGTTCAAAAACCAATGGCAGATCTCTCCTTATATAGAAGAGGCATTTGGAAAGAGTCT
>JAYEKV010000038.1:0-28163 GCA_034716855.1 Campylobacterota bacterium
ACTTTTCTCATTTTTTATCTCTTCTAAAATATCAATAGATTTTTTCATTGAATATTCTAATATATCTATCAGTTCTACTGTAGTATATAGTTTTTCTTCTTCTTGCTTTTTTGGATTTTTAATATCTAAATTAAAATTATTATTTTTTATATCTTCTAATGATACTTTCCAAGCAAAATCATTCTCAACTCTATCACGCCACCATTTTTTTAAATCTTTAAAATGAGTTTCTTTAAGTGGCTTTGTTTTTGTAAAAGTTTTATATCCATTTGGTAATTGAAATTCATAAAACCACACATCTTTTGTCTCTTCACCTTTTGTGAAGAATAAGAGGTTAGTGTTTATATTTGTATATGGGCTAAATACACCATTTGGAAGCCTCACTATTGTGTGTAAATTAGTTTCTGTTAAAAGCTTTTCTTTTATTCTTGTTTTTACACCCTCTCCAAATAATGTTCCATCAGGCAATACGACAGCACCTCTACCACCTAGTTTTAATTTTTCAATAATAAGCACCAGAAATAGGTCTGCTGTCTCTTTTGTTTGATATGAAGTTGGGAAGTTTTTCTCTATCCCATCTTCTTCTGTTCCTCCAAAAGGTGGATTTGTAAGAATTATATCAACTCTATCTTTAGCAGTTATATCTTTTAAAGGTGTGATTAAAGAGTTGTCGTGCCTAACATTTGGTATCTCTATATCGTGTAATATTAGATTTGTTGAAGCTAGTGAATGGGGTAAAGGTTTTTTTTCAATACCAAATATTGAGTTTTGTAAAGTTTTTTTATCTTCAACTGTTTTTATACTTTTTTTAATATGCTCAATTGAGCTAACCAAAAAACCACCAGTTCCACAAGCAGGATCAAGTAGTGCCTCTCCTAATTGTGGATTTGCAATCTCTACCATAAATTCAGTTATTGATCTTGGAGTATAAAACTCTCCCGCATTTCCCGCACTTTGTAAATCTTTTAAAATTTGTTCGTAAATATCATTGAAAAGGTGTCTATCTTCTCTTCGTTCAAAATGTATTTCATTTAATTTATTTATCACTCTTCTTAGTGTTGTTCCACTTTTCATATAGTTAAAACTATCTTCAAATACTGTTTTTACTGTTCTGGCTAAAGGGCTTGATTGTTCATCTAAATTCAACTCTTTTAAAGTTGGAAACAAATCATTATTTACAAGCTCTAAAAGTTCGTCTCCCGTTATACCCTCATCATCACTTGCCCAACTATTCCACCTTAAATGTTCAGGAATTGCCGATATATAATCGTCATCGTAAAGTTCGTATTCTTCCTCTTTTGTATCTATTACTTTTAAAAATATTAGCCAAACTAATTGTGAAATCCTTTGAGCATCACCATCAACACCAGCGTCCTCTCTCATAATCTTTTGTATTGATTTTATAACCGTGCTTATACTCATCTATGAAACTTCCCCTATCTCTTTTTCAAAAAATTCATTTATTTTATCTTTGTCGCTAAAATCTTTTGGATTAAATTTAGCATTTTCTAACATTGCTAATCTATTTCCAACTTTTGTATTTTCATTTTCACTATCTAAATTTTTATTGACATATCCAAAGTCAAAAATATCATTTGATTTTGTATATAATGGGTTTATAATAGGAGATACTCTTATAACTTTGTCAATACTGTCTTGCCTATCTAAACTACCTATAATTAGATTTGTTTTTTTGTTATTTCTTTGATAACTTAAATCAAAATTGTCATCTTCAATAATAGGTAAAAATTTTCTATATGTTTTTTTATATATTTCAAATGTTATAGCTTTTGTTTCTACAATAATATCATTATGTGATTTTTCAGGAAATTTATACCCTATATATTCAGAATATAATAAATCAATTAAATCTTCAAAACTTTCATCTCCTAAATGTGAAACGACAAATGAAGTATCTACGCTATTTTTATATCTGTTATTTAAATGTCTCACTAATTCTATTTGTGATAACCCTTTATTTAATAAAGCTTCTATATTTGTAATAGCATTAGTTAAAATTTTATTATCTAAAAATGGATGAGCAGAAATTTTTGATATATGCTCTTTACTCATCAATTTGTATGTTAAATTGGTTTCGTCATATAATACGATACCTATATTTATAAATTCATAACTACTTTTTTTAGGGTAAAATCTAACCAAATGATATTTTCTATCAAACTGACTAAGTGTTGGTATATTATATTTAGCACCCATTGTGTTCCCTTTTAAAAATTGTTTTGTTTCCTATTCTAGCAGAAATTATCTCTGATATACTCTCTTTGTATTTTAAAATATTTTCCCACTCTTCGGGAAATATTGTATCAATAATATTTAAAACTTCATCTTCTGAAATTGAAAGTTTTTGTCCTTGCTTTATATTTTTTGATTGTTCGCTAAATAAATATTTACTATCATTCGTAATATTACACTCTTTGGCTTTTTGTAGCTTTAATAAATCATTAGCGATAATATCTTCCATAACTAAGTGAGTGTTAAAAGCATTGTCAAAATCAATAGCATAAAAATCTTTTTGATTTGACAAAGATTTTAAAATATTTGGATTACTCTCTTCTCTGTCATTGTTGATAACATAGTTATCTAAATGGATGATATTTTTTACAAATGTTTTATTCATATCTGTTGTTTCAACCCTATCAACATTTTTAATATACTCAATACCTAAATTAAAACCAAATGAATTTTTAATATTTTCTAGAACCTCTATATCTTCTGTGATAATCTCTTGTTCTATCGCTTCTTCTACAATCTTTTGAGTTGTTTCATCCACATATAGTAAAACTAATTTTTGTGGAGATAAATTAAATTCAAAATATTTATCTAATGAGTGTGCCAGCAACTCACTAAATATAGATAAGTCTTTGTGTATTGTATTTGTGTTATAACGAGTTTTTAAAACATACTCTTTATTATCACTAGCTCTAATATGTAATGGTAAAGTTGAACCTACACCACCACTTTTTAATTCTCCTAAAATAGAAGATACCCTTAATACTTTTAATTTATCAAATTCCATTAAGCAGCCTCATACAATATATCTTCTATCTCTCTTATTGCTGATAAGTATTTTTTCTTATTTCCAAAATGTTTTATAATCTCTAATGAAGTTCCAAACTCTTCAAATTCAGGAATAGAAAGGATAGCTATATCTTCAACCTCCATTATTCCCTTATCTTTGTATTTGTCAATAATTTTTTCTAAAACTCTTTTAGCAACATCTCCATATTTTGAGAAATAGTCTCTTTTAATAACATTTTTTGCTCTTTGGCTTCGTGTAAGAGGTGGTTTGTCAAATGCTATATGAAGTATTAAATCAAAAGCATCAAAATCTTTTCCAACTATTTTTTCTAACTCTTCAAATAATACACCCTCATTTTCTAACTCTTCAATAAGCTTCTTTTTTTTATCAACACTATTCCAACTATTTAAAAAGTCATTTAGTGTGGCATATTTTTTAAGAATATTTGATTTTGTATAATCTTCTAATGATTGTGTTATAAGTTTGCCTTCACTATTTAGATATGAAACCGTTTTATTTAAAACTTTTACTTCTGTATCTTCTATATAGTATTTTGTTTGAGGTTCACTTTCATCACCTCCATAAGGTGGTGTCGGTTCATTTACAGTTGTTCCATTTTCTGTTGTATCTCCATCCTCTTCTGTTTCAGTTTCAGTTTCTCCATCAGTTTCAATAATTTTAATAGGTTCTCCGTCAAAATCTTTATCGGCAAATTTTCTAGAAGCATTTCTAAAATCTAAAATGGTAAAAAAAGTTTTGTCAAAATCTTCTTCAACTCTTGTTCCTCTACCTATGATTTGTTTAAATTCAATCATAGAATTTATATTTGTATCTAATACAATTATCTTAGCTGTTTTTGTATCTACACCAGTTGTTAGAAGTTTTGAAGTTGTAGCGATAATAGGCATTTTTTCTGGATGTATAAAATTATCTAACTCCATTTTTCCTATATCATCATTTCCAGTTATTCTAACTATATATTTTGAATTGTTTTTTACTATATCGTTGTTTTCATTCACTAAAGCACTTCTCATTCTTTCAGCGTGTTCAGTATCAACACAAAAAACAATAGTTTTAGAATATCTATCTGTATTGTTTAAATATTTAGTAATATGCTTAGCTACTAACTTTGTTCTTTTTTCTAAGATTATATTTTTATCATAATCTTTTGTATTGTAAATTCTATCATCTATAACATTTCCAAATTTATCAGTTTGCCCCTCATATGGTCTCCAACCCTCAACATCCTTATCAAATGAAAATCTAACAACTTTATAGGGTGCTAAAAAACCGTCATCTATACCTTGCTTTAATGAATATGTATAAATTGGTTCTCCAAAATAATCAATATTACTAACTTCTTTTGTCTCTTTTGGAGTTGCCGTTAAACCAATATGAACAGCATTGTCAAAATAATCTAAAATAGCTCTCCATTGGCTATCTTCTCTAGCACTTCCCCTATGAGCTTCATCAATAACAATCAAATCAAAGAAATCTTTTGAAAATTGTTTATATATATTTTTGTCTCCCTCACCAGTTAGGGCTTGATATATACCTAAATATATTTCATACCCTTTTGTTATTGTTCTATTGGTAATTTTAGTCATTGTTTCGCCAAAGTGTTTAAAATCACCAGTTTTGGTTTGGTCAACTAAAATATTTCTATCTGCTAAAAATAAAATCTTTTTAGCAAACTTAGCTTTATGAAGTTTATATATAATTTGAAAAGCGGTGTAAGTTTTACCTGTTCCAGTTGCCATAACCAATAAAACTCTTTTTCTATTTTGGTTTACAACTGCTTCAATAGTTTTATTTACAGCTACCCTTTGATAATAACGAGGTCGCCTTTTTGGGTCGTCTGTGTAATATGGTATAAGAGAAACTTCCTCTTTTTTTTCTGTGTCAATACCTTTGTATTGTTTATATCTTTCCCATAGTTCATTAGGTGTAGGAAATTCATTAAGCATCAATAATCTTTCTTTTGCTGTTGTTCTATCGTGTTCGATAAAACCATCTCCATTTGAGCTATAAATAAACGGTATATCTAAATTTGTTGTATCTTTTATAATATCAGAATAATTAAGGGCTTGTTGTAATCCTTCTCCGATTGAATGTTTATTGTCTTTTGCTTCAACTATGGCAATTGGTAAATGCGGTTTATAAAATAAAATATAATCAAACTTTTTAGGTTCATCTCTTTTTGTTTTATTACCCTTAACAACAATTTTACCAGCTGTATATATACTTAATTCTTTTTTGAACTTAGATGTTGATAATTCTTCTCTAAAATGAAAAGTTTTGTCCCAACCAGCATCAATAATAGCAGGTGTTATAAATCTAGTTCTAATCTCTGTTTCTGATAAATTTTTTTTATTCACAACCACATCTCATTTTTTTATTTTAAGTAGGTATTTATTCTACTTAAAATTATAGATGAGCTAGCTTAATGAAATAATTTTTGAGTATTATAATTTTAAGGTAGGTAAAATACCCGCCTTATGCTGTTATTTTTTCTTTTTCATTAGTTTTTACAGTCTGAAAACCATATTTATTTTTTATCTCATTCATAGATTTTGGATTTGGATTTTTTCGTTTCATTTCTCCGTAATACCATTGTTTCTTTTTATAAGCCCATTTAAACCCTAAGTCTTTTAATTTATCTTTGATAGACTTTGTATCTCCACTTAGCCAAATCCAACTGCCAACAATTTCAATAATAATATTTTCATAGTGTAGAATTTGTGAAATAATTTTTTCTAACTCTATGTCAAATTTAGTATCATTTGAGAAATAGATTTTATTTTCGATAATATTATTGTAAATGTTGTTTAATAATTTAAAACTCTCTGTATCTCCACCATCCATATCTGGGTGTAAAAGTTTTGCTAACCTCTTATAAATTTTTTTTGCTTCATTGATACCTTTAATATCTATAAAGTAGTTTTCTATCTGTGTATGTGTCATCTTCAATCCTTTAAGTTTTTTGTTTTACCTTTTTTGAAGATTTTGAGGGGATTGTTATCTTCTTATTTTTAATTTTAAGAAAAAACAAACCTCTCTTAATCTTTTTAAGGTTTTACCTCTTTCGTTAGTTTGTCGGGTTTGTAGGAATGTAAGGAATGAATTTTTACTTATAATGAAATAAAAATATGAAACATTGAAGATTTTATTTTAGTATCATTAAATAATTTGTTAGACTGAAATGATTAAAAACCAAAACTAATGAATGGGTATTTTAAAAAGATTGTAAGAGATATGTTTTTTGTGGTGTGCTAACACAAAAATTAAAAATGATAAAGAAGATTTATTATATTGATTGAAAATCAAATCAATTTCCAAATACTCCCAATAGCAATGTAATAAAATCTATGATTTTATTTTAAATGAATAGTGGGGAATAAGTCCTAAGGTAGACAGAGAAAAATCAGTCTGTCAATAAATTATAATATTGTTCTAGCACTTCTTTACTCATCTGAAATGTATATTGACTGTATCGTGTTGTTATATCTCTATCTGTATGAGTTAGAACAGTTTTTATTAGTAATTCATCTTTTAAAATTGGTCGCATTATTTGTCCAAAAAAGTGTCTATAATCGTGTATCATTAGATTATAAATGGTTTGATTTTTATTTGACCATTTTTGTTTTGGTTGAAATTCAAGTTTAGCTTTGTCAACCAATTTTGATAAAATCTTTCTGTGTTGGTCTCGCATAGTTGATTGAACCATATAAGGCATTGATTTATCTTTTCTTTTTATATTAGACTGAAAAACATACTCATCATTTGGATTGTCATTTTTTATTTGCTTAAGCAGTAAAACAATTTTATCATTTATAAAAAACTTAGATGGGCGATTGTTTTTTGTTTTATTTTCAGGAACTATGATATATTTCTCTTTTAAATTCACTTCGTCCCACTCTATTGTTAAAACCTCATTGAGCCGTCTTACGCAATAGATAGATATATAAAACATAAGTTTAACTTTGTCGCTTTTAATATATTCAACTTCATCCAAAATATACTTTAGTGTTTGTAGAAAATCACTTCTTAAAATAAATTCTAAATTTCTATCATTATTTAGTTTTTCTTTAAAGTCTATAAATGTAGCAGGGTTATGTGTAGTAAGTCTTTCTTTTATCATCTTATTAAAAACTGGTCGTAAATATTGTTGAACTTTCCTAACGCTTCTATTTGATAGTTTACCTAATCTTTCTAATTTATCTACGATTTTTTGAACATCAATATTTTCAATATCTTTTATATTTTCTCTGCCTATTTCTTTTGATATGTAGTTACTATAAAATGATTTTATATCGGTATAATAATCAACTTTATCTTTTTTCGTTTCAATGTAGTTTTCATAAAAATAATTGTCTAATGTAGTATTTTTAGATTTATAATTTACAGATGTGCCGTTTTCTAAACTGTCTCTCCAAATTTCTAAATATTTTACAGCTTCTTTTAGTGTTTTACACTTTTCATAAGTTTTAGTTAGATTTATTCTTCTTTGTTTATAATTGACTTTAACTTGTCCAAAATATTCTTTTTGTCCTTTTGAGTTTATACTTTCATATATACCAGTTTTAGAAGTTTTTTTAAGTTCGTTTTTTCTACCCATTTTTTAGTCCTTTATGTCTAAGGTGTCAACCAAAGTGTCAACCAATAAGATATAAAAGGATACACAAATTACCATAAAAAGAAAATTAGACAATCATATAATAGCCCTTATATAAAGGGTTATAGTAGTATTTATAATATTTTAAGAAGATTATACATATCAGATTCAAAATCCGGTGACCTAGGTCTTGCCGGTTCAAATCCGGCTAGCGGTACCACTTTTCTTAATATAAATACCTTTACTACTATTTTCCCACTTTTAATGAGTATAATACTATAATTAAATTAGTATAAAAATATATAAGGTTGGCAATATGTTAAAAAATGTTTTAATTCTGTTTGTTATATTATCATATAGTATGGCACTAGACACAAGTAAAAAATCAATAACTTTAGGAAGTTTCCTTACTCAAGAACAAGCCGAGACTATCGCACAACGATTTCCAAGTGATACGATATATATCAAAATAAGTGATAAACAACAGAATAAAGTGTATTTTGTAGTTTATAGTATGAATCTTGATAATGAAAATTTAGATGATAAATTATATCAATATCAACAAACTCTACCTAGTGCGTATATCACTTCACAATATAGGATTAATAAACTATATCAACTATTTATATCAAACTCAGATGAACTATATATCTACTCTAATAATTCAAATTCTAAAGTTGATAAGTCTTCAGATAATATTGAAAAAACAATAGATAATGAACAATTAAAAAAAGAACCTGAAGAAGAAATAACAAATAAAACAGAAGAGTATACAAACGCTACAAAAACCGAACAAAATGATTTTCTTCCAAAAAAAGAAGTTGTCAATAACGATATAATTAGCATAAATAAAACATACTTATATATTATTATTATATCAACGACTATTTTAATAGTCACCTTAATACTCTTTCTATATAAATCAGCTTGGCGTAAATATACTAAAGATGAAAACAATAAATTTAAAATTTCACTAGATAATGATGTGATCAACTTAAAACGAGAAAAAGAAAAATTATATCAAGATATCGCAAGATATGAGAAAAAACTTGAAATAATAAAACAAGATATAGATTTAAGAACAAAAGGACACTTTAGTCATCGTATATATCATAAACAAGCTTTTCTAAACTTATCTGATGCTATTGTAAAAATGGCTAATCGTGAGCATATTCCTGTATCAATTTTATTTATAAATATTACGAATATGGATTTTATAAACGAACAATATGATATATCAATATCAAATGAGATATTAAATACCTTTACTTCTATACTTGATTTTCATACAAGAAACAGTGATATTATTGCAAAATTCAATGAAGATACCTTTTCTATTCTTTTACCATATACAAATAAAGAGGGTGCAAGGATACTTCATAAAAAACTACTTAATTCTATAAAGCATAATACAACAGTTAAAATAGATGATAACAATAGTATAAATTTTGAAGTAAAAACATTCTTAGAAATTATAAAAACAGAAAATAGCAACACCGTAATACAAACAATACAAACTATAGAAAAGAATTTTAATAATAGTTTGTAAATAAAGTTGTTATGCTAGTTCTATAGTAAAGCAAGCGCCTTTAATACAATTCTTTACATAAATAGAACCGTTCATGGCAGTTTCGATGATCTTTTTTGATATATAAAGCCCTAGACCCGTACCTTGTGATTTATGTTTTGTTGTAAAATACGGTTCAAATATTTTATCTATTATAGATTCATCCACACCACCTGCATTGTCGCATATGGTAATTATAGATATTTTATTTTTTTGACTCAATTTTATATTTATCTTTGGATTTTTGACTTTATTTGATACAAGAATATCTTTTGCATTGTTTAATAAAATTAGTAAAACCTGCTGTAACTCGTTTGGGTATCCTTTAAAACTACAGTCATATTCTATATCTATTTCAAGCTCTATTACATTATATTCTAATGCACCGGAAATAATTGAGACTGTATTATCTATACAGTCTTTAATATGAAATAATTTTTTCTCTTTGTTATGTTCAAAAAAATCCTTAAAGTCATCTATAGTATTTGACATATACTGGGTCAATGACTCAATCTCTGTCAATTTTTCCTCTAAAGTTTCATTATCTATTTTCATATTATAAAACTCATCATCAATAATCAAAAGTGCTGAGTTTATTTGTGATAATGGCTGTCTCCATTGGTGGGCAATGTTATTTATCATCTCCCCCATTGATGTTAATTTATTTTGATGAAAAATAAGCTTATCTTTGTCTTTTGACTTTTCAAGCTCGTGTTTCACTTGTTTTTCAAGGTCTTGTTCATATGATCTTAATCGTAAATGTGTTTTTATTCTACTTTTCAATTCAATTGGATTGAAAGGCTTTGATACATAGTCAACAGCACCAAGTTCAAAACCTTTTTGAATATCCTCTATAGTATCTTTTGCACTTATGAAAACAACCGGTATCTTCTGTGTTACGGGATCACTTTTGATAGCTTCACATACTTCAAACCCACCTATCTCAGGCATCATAATATCAAGCAGTATCATATCAACTTTTTCTTGTGATAATATATCTAAAGCAGTATTTCCATCAAGTGCAGCAATAATATCATACTCTTTTAAAATAGATAATAGGACATCAATATTTGACTCATTGTCATCTACTACTAAAATGGTCTTTTTATTATTATACATCAACTTTATAACCTATTCCATAAACATTTTTTATTGTATCTTTAGGAAGTTTTCTTCTTAAGTGTTTTATCAAAGTTTTTACAGAATCTACTTTATCCTTTTCAAAATCATCCCATATATGAACTATAATATCATCATAAGGTAATGATATACCTATATTATTAAAGAAAAGATCTAAAGCTTTGATCTCATTTGAAGTAAGTTTCTCTTCAATATTATCCTTTAAAAGTTCTTTTTTATCTTTATTCCAAATATATCCGTCTTTTAATATCACTAACTTACTTGATACTGTTTTAAATCTTGAAAGCTCTTCTAAGACTATATTTAAAGATTCTTTTAGCTGTGCTCTTGAAATAGGCTTAACTAAGTATTTTGTAAGTTTTAATTCAGCTGCATCAAGTAAATAGCTGGTCTCTGAATGTGCCGTAAGCATAATAGCTTTTGTTGTATGGTCTTTTTCTCTTATTTTTGAAAGAAGCTCAATACCGTTTAATTTTGGAATATTTATATCAATAATAAGAATATCAGGTTTTTTATCTTTATAGATATGATAGGCTTCTTCACCATCAGATGCCTCATAAACATTTTCAAAATATCTTTTTAAAAACTTCACATAATTTTTTCTTGTACCTGTTTCATCTTCTATAAAAAGTATACTGTAAGGCTTTATATCATCATCCATTTTATTTCCCTTTTTTATATGTAGTATAAACAGCTTTATTTCTACCGTTTTGTTTAGCTTCATATAAAGCTTTATCAGCTCTTATCAAGGCTGCTTCTATATTTGTATCATAATAAATATCAATATGTGAGACACCTAAACTTACAGTATAACTTATATTTAAACCATCCAAGGGGTTTTCAATAGACTCCTCAACCTCTTTTCGTATTTTATTTGCAACCAGCATAGCCCCTTCACCTGAAGTATTAGGCAATAACAATACAAACTCTTCACCACCGTATCTACATACTATATCACTTTTTCTTTGATGTGATCTTAGTTTATTTGCCAAAGAAATTATTATCTCATCACCTACACTATGCCCATAAGTGTCATTAACATCTTTGAAATTATCTATATCAAGAATTATAAGAGAAAGTGGATTTTTATCCCTTTTAGCAAGATCAAATATATGCTCAGAAACTTTAGCAAAATATCTTCTATTATATAATTTTGTCATGGAGTCTGTAGAAGCCAGAAGTTTTAACTCTTCTTTTGAACTTTTAAGATCATCAATAAGTTTTTTTACTTTTAGCTGTGTTTTAACTCTTGCCATAAGTTCTTTTGGTTTATATGGTTTACTAATGTAATCAATCCCTCCAACTTTATAAGCTGTTTCTATACTTGATTCATCTACTTTAGCAGTTAAAAAAATAACAGGTATGTTTTTTGTATTTTTATTTGATTTTAACAATTTGCATACTTCATAACCATCCATATTAGGCATCATTATATCAAGTAAAATAAGATCAATATTTTCATCTTCTACTATTTCCAATGCACTCTCACCGTTCAATGCTACTAAAACATCATAACGATCATTTAAAATTTCTAATAAAATATCAATATTTGTTTCAGTATCATCTACTATTAATATTGTATTTTTTTTCATATATTCTCCATTTATAATTTTTCTATGTTAACTCTATAATAAAACTTGCACCTTTATGTGCTTGTGTATTGTGATCAAATTTAATATTTGATACACTTATATACCCACCAAAAAACTCTGAGATTATCTTTTGTGTATAAAACAATCCCAATCCTTTCCCTTCAGATTTATGAAATGTAGTAAAATAAGGTTCAAATATTCTATCTATAATATCTTCAGAAATACCACCTGCATTATCAAAAATTTGAATCATTACTTTATCATCTTCTTTCCAAGCATTTATCCCTACGATTGGATTATTTATATCTTCAAATTTAAATATATCTTTAGAGTTTTCCAATACTGATATAAGTACTTTTATAAGTTGCTGTGAGTTTACATCCAAAATAAGATCTTTGTCAATATCAAGTAATACTTCGACATTTTTCATTTTGATTAAATTATCAAATATTATATCATAGTTTTTGTCTATGAATTGAGAAAGGTTTATTTTTTCTTTTATATCTGAGACATTTGCTAATACCTCAAGACTTTCCAAAGTAGATGATAAAGACGCTGTAATAGCTACAATATCATCGCACATCTTATCTAAGCCTGTATTGTCTAATTCTCCAATCATATTTTTTACAGATATACCGCTAGCTGTAGTCGATATTGCTGATAAAGGCTGCCTCCAATGATGTACAATATTATGTAAAAGTTCTCCGACGGCTTTTTGTTTTTTATATTCTTTATCTTTATTTTTTAGATATGTTATATTGAGTTGGGTTTTTACCCTTGCTATAAGTTCCTTTGGTCTAAAAGGCTTCATTACATAATCAACCCCACCTAACTCAAAAGCTTTTTCAATACTTGCTTCGTCACTCATTGCTGTTAAAAATATAACTGGTATATCTTTTGTTTTATCATTTTGTTTTAACTCTTTACATACATCATATCCATTTAGTCCAGGCATCATAATATCAAGTAAAATAAGATCTACATGTTCCGTTTTTAAGATCTCTAAAGCAGTTTCTCCATTTAATGCAACCAAGATTTCATACTGATCACCAAGAAGGTCTACTAAAATATCAATATTCGTTTCCGTATCATCTACTATAAGTATATTACTCTTATTCATATCTCTCTCCAAATCAGTTTATAAAATAATAATTGATAATAGTGACAAACTAGTGAACTTATAATCAAATTTTAAATAAACTGATAAAAATATAATATTTAATCTAGTTTTATAAAA
The DNA here is from genome assembly GCA_034716855.1 of Campylobacterota bacterium. Lineage (GTDB taxonomy): Bacteria > Campylobacterota > Campylobacteria > Campylobacterales > Arcobacteraceae > JAIOSF01. The sequence continues at coordinate 13,192 of JAYEKV010000038.1, forward strand.
AAATTATATATACTAACAATAAATATTATTACATAAGTGAAAGATAACATGTTAAATAAGTTAATGAACAAGCTTAACCCAACTTTTGAAAACCTTGAAAAAGAGCTTCTAGGTCCAGACTTCAAACCTGACAACGCAAAGAAAATGCTAGATTCAAAAAAAATCGATATAAATACACAAAACAATAATGGAGACACTTTACTTCATACCTGTATTAAGAAAAACAAGTTTGTTCAAGCAATTTGGCTTATAAATAACGGCATAAAAGCAAATATTGTCAATAAAGACGGTACTAGTGATCTTGTTCTAGCAGTAGAAAGAGGTGATAGACTGCTTGCAACGACACTATTTACTAAACACAAAGATAAACTAAATGTAAAAAGTAATGGAAGAACACTTCTTCAAGATGCGGTTATGTCAGGTCAAACTAAAATTGTAGACTATCTTCTAAAAACCGATATTGATATCAACAGTCAAGACAATCTAAAAAGATCCGTAATATTTGATGCTATTGCTTTTGGGGATCAAGAAACCATAGAAAAAATTATTGAATTAAAAGATTTAAATCTAAATATTCAAGATATCAATGGCAAAACAATTCTTCACGACCAAAAGATACAAAACAATGATGAGCTTGCAAAAGAGCTTATAAGAAAAGGTGCTGATCCTACCATCTGTGACGAAAAAGGCAACAACTACTTAACATATACTGCACTTAGGGGAGCAGAAGCTGAAGAGATACTTGACATAGCTATTGAGTCAGGTCTTGATCTTAACAAAAAAATTGTTGATGACCTTACTATTGTTATGGAAGTTATTCTTGAATTTAGTAAAACAAAACATAATGATAAGCCAAGAAGATCTGCTCTTAAAAAAGTAGCCAAAAAACTTATTAATAATAAAGCAGATGTAAATTCAAAAAAATACAATGGAGAAACAGTACTGTTTGATATGATCAAATATGATGACTTTGAAGGGGCAACATTCCTTCTTGAGAACGGTGCTAATGTTAACATTCAAAATAATAACAGTGAAACACCGTTGTTAATATCTGTAATTAAAGGTCTTGAGTACTTTGACCTTACAATGCTATTTGTAAAATATGGTGCAAACCCTACACTAAAAGACAATAACGGTAAAACTGTACCTGAAATATTAAATGAAATAATACTGCATGTGGATGAGATAAAAAAGCTAAAAGATATAGAACTAGAAAAAAAGATAAATATAGAAGATGACTATAGGCGTATTCTTAAGCAGTTACTTAGTTTACAGTTTAATTATGGATATAATGACTCAACAGGAAGACCACTGTTTTATGCACCCTTCTATAATGGAGATATGAAAACATCTCAGTTGTATGCTCAAAATGGTTTTGATATAAATACACTTAACAAGGACAACTTAAATTTATTTTACGAATATGTAGATTATACATTTGAACAGGGTGAAGATGTTACAAACTTTAAAGATAGACTTATATATCTTATCGTAAACAAATCAAATCCTATGATTAAAAATCCTTCAGGACAAACAGTTTTTATGAAAGTTGCATTGATACCAAACTGTAATTTGAAACTTTTCAGTAAACTAAAAAGTGTAGTAAAATATAACTATAAAACAAAAGACAATATGGGTAGAACTATTATGCATGCTTGTATCACCAGTGATAATATCGAACTATTAAAACTAATATTCGGTATAGATAGGGATGTGCAAAATATACCTGATTCTCTAAATATGCTTCCAATAACTTATGCGGCACTATTTGGAAAAAAGGATATGGTAGTTGAATTCTTAAAAAGAGATTCTATGCTTAAGGCATCAAAACCAATCCATATGATTGCAAAGAAAAAGTTCAAACCACTTTTAGCAAATCTTAAAAAACTAACAGAAGGGATTAAAGACCCGGATCTTCTTAAGAAAATAAAAACACTTCAAGAAGAGGTAGTAAAAGATATAGCTTCGTAAAAGAAACTATATCTTCTAAAATTCAGATTCTATTTACTTATCAAATATCTCTTTTATATAAATCAATATCTCTTTCACATCAATAGGTTTTATAACATAATATGAAACACCGTATTTTTTTGCTTCATTTATATATTCAGAATCAGAATAAGCTGTTGTAAATATAAATGGTACTTTATCATCTATCTGCCGTATAAGTTTAAGCATATCCATACCATTCATCTCATCCATATTAATATCACTTACAACGATATCAATATTTTCACCATTCTCTTTTGAAGCCTTAAAAGCTTCATATCCCTCTTTACCGTTGGTACATATAATCGTATTTTTAAATAATGTCTCTAAAATAAGAACCAGTTTATCCCTGATATTCTTTTCATCTTCTACATACATTATTGTCAAGTTATTAAAAAAATCTTTATCTAAAGTTGATTTTCTATTAGAAATTGTATTCATTTGAACTTCTTATTTTATTAGTTTTATAAAATATTTTACTTATTTAAACTTAATATTTATATAAACTTAAATAAGAATACTAAATACAATAATATGCAATACATTTTATAAACATTTTAAGATGTTACAAAAAGTAAATATATTTTATGAAATAGATATTTTTACAAATAATGCTATGAAAATGCTATGCTTAGTAAATATAATATTTTTAGTAAAATACTAGGAGAACATATAATGGAAAATATTTTTAATCCGATAAAATCAAAGTTTAATGAACCTTTGATAAAAAACATGTGTGAATATAATGAATTAATGGATGAGTTTAAATCAGACTATGAAGGTACATGGGCAAAATTTGCCGATGAAAAAATAGATTGGTTTAAAAAATACGATAATATCTTGGATGAATCTGATGCACCATTCTATAAATGGTTTAGCGGTGGTCAAATGAATGTTGCACACCAATGTGTGGATAGACACTTAGATACGAAGAAAAACAAAGCTGCTATTATCTTTGAAGGAGATAACGGTGATCAGCAGATCTTAACTTACAGAGAGTTAGCTTACGAAGTAAATAAAACAGCAAATATGTTCAAAAACAAATTTGGTGTACAAAAAGGTGACAGAGTTGTTGTATATATGCCAATGATCCCTGAAGCTGCTGTTACTATGTTAGCTTGTGCAAAAATAGGTGCTATTCACTCTATAGTATTTGGTGGATTCTCTGCTGAAGCACTTAGAGATAGAATCATTGATGCTGAAGCTAAACTAGTTGTAACTGCTGATGGTGCATATAGAAAAGGCAAGCCTTATATGCTTAAGCCTGTAGTTGACACAGCACTGGCTGAAGGTTGTGAGTGTGTACAAAATGTTTGTATCGTTGAGAGAAACGGTGAGGATATAGAGTGGGTAGCAGGAAGAGACTACTCTTACAACGAGCTTGTAAAATTAGAGTCACCTGTATGTGAAGCAGAACCTATGGAATCTGAAGATCCACTATTCTTGCTTTATACTTCAGGAAGTACAGGTAAACCAAAAGGTGTACAACACAGTTCAGCTGGATATATTCTATGGGCACAGATGACTATGGAGTGGGTATTTGATATAAAAGACAACGACACTTACTGGTGTACGGCTGATATCGGATGGATCACGGGTCATACATATATAGTATATGGACCTCTTGCAGCTGGTGCAACAACTGTAATGTTTGAAGGTGTTCCTACATTCCCAGATGCTGGTAGATGTTGGAGAATGGTTGAAGAGTATAGGATAAACCAATTCTATACTGCTCCTACAGCAATTAGACTGCTACATAAGCAAGGTGCTGATGAGCCAAGTAAATATGACTTATCATCTTTAAGAATTCTAGGAACAGTTGGTGAGCCTATTGATCCTCCTGCATGGAAATGGTACTATGAAGAGGTTGGTGGATCACAATGTTCTATCGTTGATACATACTGGCAAACAGAAACAGGTGGTCATATGATCTCTCCACTTCCTGCTGCTACTCCTATTAAACCTGCTTGTGCTACATTCCCTTTACCTGGAATTATGGCTGAGATCATTGAAGAGGATGGAACTCCAACTGAAATTGGTGAAAAAGGTTTCATGTGTGTTACTAAACCATGGCCTTCAATGATAAGAACTATCTGGAATGACGGTGAAAGATTTAAAAAATCATACTTTGGTGATTGTAAAAAAGATGGTCAGCCTGTTTACTTCACAGGTGACGGTGCAATGATGTCTGAAGATGGATATATCACTATTACTGGTAGAACTGATGATGTTATTAATGTATCTGGTCACAGAATGGGTACGGCAGAAGTTGAAGCTGCAATTAAAAAGCATGACAATGTAGCTAGCGTTGCAGTTGTAGGTAAACCACATGAAATTAAAGGTGAAGGTATCTTTGCTTATATTGTTCTAAAATCTGATGAAGGTGTTGCAGATGAGCTAGAAAATATGAAAGAGATCAACGGTATCATTAAAAATGAGATAGGTGCAATTGCACTTTGTGATGATATGGCATTTGTTCCAGACCTTCCAAAAACAAGATCAGGTAAGATCATGAGAAGAATCTTAAGATCAATTGTAAAAGGTGAGCCTATTACTCAGGACACTTCTACTTTAGAAGATCCATCAATAGTTGGTAAGATTGAAGAGTTAGTTAATAGAACTAACTAGTATCTATAACAACAAAAAGGGGGAGGCTATATACCTCCCCCTTTTTTAATGAGTAAAATATTTTTATTTTTTACCTATGATATAATATACATCTTTATTAGGTACTTTTTGTAGTTCTACATGATATTTCTCACTAAAGTGATTAACCTCTTGTGTAAACTCCTCAACAATCTCTGGACTGTCGTTTTGACTATCACATTTTATCTTGAAATATGATTCGCTGTTTGATAAAGCTACATATGCGTGCATATGTTTTAATTTGTCATTTAAACTTATGATGTGTTTTGCAAACTTATCAAAATCTTTTGTATTTTCCATAGCTATTTTTGCTTGTTCTAAAACAGAATCAGTTTTACCAATCTCTAATTGAGATACTATCACTTCCGGTGTAACATCTAAATGCATATTATTTCCCTTGTTAATTAAAGTTTTAATTTTGAATTAAATATAATTTTAGCTAAAATAACCAAAAATAAAAATAGGATAGATATGAATATTATTGAACTTTTTCAAAACCTTCTAAGATACAAAAGTATCACACCAAAAGATGAGGGTATATATGACTTTATAGAGGAGTACCTTGATGACTCTTGGGAAGTTGTAAAAATAGATATAGAAGATGTAACAAATAGATTTTATTATAAAACATTTAATGATAGTAAAGAACACCTTTGTTTTGCAGGTCATATAGATGTAGTACCTCCAGGTGAAGGTTGGAGTTGTGATCCTTTTGAAGCTAATATTGTTGATGGGATAATAACTGCAAGAGGAACTCAAGATATGAAAAGTGGAGTTGCTGCTTTTCTTTATGCCTGTAAACATGCCAAAAACTTCAAGGGTACTCTTTCTATGCTTCTTACTTCAGATGAGGAAGGCGATGCTATAAACGGTACTGTAAAAGTTTTAGAGTATCTAAAAGAAAATAATATGCTTCCAACTTCTGCTATAGTTGCAGAGCCAACTTGTGAAGATATTTTTGGAGATGCTATAAAAGTAGGACGAAGAGGAAGTATCAACGGATATTTAGAGCTTCAAGGGAAGCAAGGACATGCTGCATATCCTGAAAAGACTATAAACCCTGTTGAGAAAATAGCACCTATCTTACCTCAAATAGCAGGATATGATCTAGATAACGGTGATGAGTTCTTTGCCCCTAGTAAACTTGTAGTTACAGATATAAGATCAGGTATGCAAGTAACAAATGTAACACCTGATAAACTAAATATGATGTTTAATGTAAGAAACAATACAAAAACTGATCAAGAAACTATAAAAGAGTTTATAGCTTCTAAGTTTGAAGGTTTAGACTATACTTTAAAACTTACACAAGGCTCATACCCTTTTGTTACTGATTCAGATACAAAAGTTGTAAAACAGATACAAAAAAGTATAAAAAATATTTCAACTATTGATACCAAACTAAGTACGGCAGGTGGAACTAGTGATGCTAGGTTTTTTGGGCAATACAAAATAGACACGGTAGAATTTGGTGTGATAAATGACACTATACATGCAGTAAATGAGCGCACAAGTATAAAAGAGGTAGAAGACCTTACTAAAGTATTTGAGGATATTATCAAAAACTGGTAAGTTATGTTAAAATTCAAACTAAAAAGATTTTTAAAAAAAGATTTTTTCCTTTCACTTTTCTGGAAACAAAACAAATGGCACAATCATGGTGTATTTATCCATACACTGCTGGTTGTATACTATGTTATAAAAAACAAACAATACAAAATGATACCTGCTGCTTTTTTACACGATATAGGCAAACCTTTGTGTGTATATCAAGATGAGGATGATAAGATCACCGGAGAATACAGCTTTACAAACCATGAGGAGCTTAGTTATCAACTTATTAAAGATATAAATAGTATAAGTAACTACACTAAAGATATTGTCAGATACCATTATTTAATCAGAGGTATCGAAAATGCCAAAAAGAAAAACCAAACGGGAAAATACAAGCGACAGAAAAGGATCTATGATAAACTTGATAAAAAGCTTATAGAGGATCTTAAACTTTTCATGATATATGATGACTTGGCAAAAAAATAGCTCATACCAACACTTGCTTCATACGAAATAAGATATTTTTTTGTTATAATTCCTCCATGGAAGATAAAATAATAAAAAAACTAAAACAACACGATCTGTTAAAAGTTATAGATGATGAACTTGACATCTATCTAGAGATACCACATATAGCATATATAGAGGTAAAAAAAGAGGATAGTAAGGCTTTACTTTTTACAAATGCCGTAGATAAGAAAAACGGAAAAAAGTTTGATGCACCTATTTTGATGAATGTATTTTGTTCACCAAAAGCAGTTGAGCTTTTCATAGGTGACGGAGACAAGGTTGCACAAGAAATAAGCTCACTGCTTAAGATGAAACCACCCGCTGGATTTATGGACAAGATGGCTATGTTTGGAAAACTTTTTGATCTAAAGTCAGTATTCCCTAAAAAGCTAAGTGGAAAAGGTGAATGTCAGCAGATTATAAAGCTTGGAGAAGATGCTAAACTTAGCGACCTTCCTGTTCTTACTACTTGGGAGCAAGATGGTGGTCCGTTTATAACAATGGGTCAAGTTTATACAAAATCACTAGATGGAACTATGAGTAATCTTGGTATGTATAGACTTCAAGTATATGATGACAATACTTTGGGTATGCACTGGCAGATACATAAAGACTCTAATCACTTCTTCCATGAGTACAAAAAAGCTGGGAAAAAGATGCCAGTTTCAATTGGTATCGGTGGAGATCCTATGTATATCTGGTGTGGTCAGGCACCCTTGCCTATTGGTGTATTTGAGCTGTTACTTTATGGTTTTGTAAAAAAAGAAAATGCCCAACTTGTAAAATCTATAACAAATGATATCTATGTACCTAAAGATGTAGACTATGTTATAGAAGGTTTTGTTGATCCATCACAGATGAGAATAGAAGGGCCGTTCGGTGATCATACTGGGTACTACACACTAGAAGAGGATTATCCTTTTATGGATGTGACAGCAATTACACACAAAAAGAATCCTGTATTTGCAGCAACAGTTGTAGGGAAACCTTTATTAGAAGATAAGTATATGGGTCATGCAACAGAGAGAATATTCTTACCGCTTCTTCAAACAACAGCACCTGACCTTATTGATTATTATATGCCTGAAAACGGAGTATTTCACAACCTTATCCTAGCAAAAATAAAGACACTTTATCCAGGACATGCTCAGCAGATCATGCATGCATTCTGGGGTGTAGGACAGATGAGCTTTGTAAAACACGCAATCTTTGTAGATGAAAATGCACCTGAACTTTCAGACCTTGAAGTGATACCTTATATCTTAAATAGATTTAATATTGAAGAGATGTTAATAAGTAAAGGTGTAGTAGATGCACTAGATCACAGCAGTAATAAATTTGCCGTTGGTGGAAAACTTGGTATTGATTGTACAGGAGATGAGATAGATGAGTTAGGTATAGAGCTACTAGATGATAGCACTCTACTTCACAAGATGCAAGATATATGTAATGATATAAGTGAACTAAAACAATATTATACAGATACTAAAAATCCAATTACTATAATAAAAGTAGATAAAACCAGAAGTCAAAAGTATCTTTTTGAAGAGTTAAAACCACTATTTAACCATATCAAGATATTAGTAATAGTAGATAATAAAAACAATCAACTAGACAATCCATATATGCTAGTATGGAGAGTAGTAAATAACATCGATAGTAATAGAGATATATTTATAGAGGGTAATACTTTAGGGGTAGATGCTACAAACAAGAACACACATGATAACTTCCAAAGAAGATGGCCTGATGATGTTACTTGTACACCTTCTGTCTTAGATACTCTTAAAGAAAGAGGGATCATTGATATAGATGATGAGTTTATATCTAAATGGGGACTTGTTGAGGATAAGTAGTAAAATACTTATCCGAAACTTCTTATTTCATTTTAATAATCTTTGAAATAATATATCTTCCAAATTTCTACTTGAATCAACCACCAACAAAATATAAACCTTTATATTATCAATTCTATAAATAATTTCTCTATATTTAGATATGCTTATTTGTTGAAGTTCAGGTACAACTCTTTTTCTTCGAGGAAAATAATATAAATCATCACACTCTTTTTTTTCTAAATCATCAAACATATTTTCTTGCGAAACTGTATTGTATGATTCTATAAATTATCTCTGCTGATGTTTGTCCACTTATTGTGTAGTGGATTTTATTTTGAACTGTTTCATTAAAGTTTTTTATTGTTTGACAGAGTAAATGCGACTAAGTTGCATTTAAAGACACTCTATGTATAATTCTAAAATTTATTAATGCGACTGAGTTGCAGAAGGAGTAAAAATTGAAAAAGATATTAATAGGTTCTATAGCTTTAAGTGGATTACTATACGCTAGTAATAGTAGCATTTCATATGAATATGGAGTAAAAGATTTTAAAAACTCTATGACAAAAAAAGATGGTGCTAAGATACAAAATATAAATATCTCACATAAGATTGACAGCCATACAGTTAACTTTGGATACCAAACTGATAATGTACATAGAGAACATTCTATTACAAAAGCACAGCTGCCGTCACTTGACATTGAAAAATACAATATAAAATATAGTTATAAAATGAATAACGGCTTAAACTTAAAAACAAGCTATATTAAAATAGTCGATAACCTTGCACCTACCGATCAAGGAAAAGTATATGGTCTTGGTGGAAGCTATAATATTTCTAAAGGTTTAAATGCTGCCGTTGATGTTTATAAAAGTGATTATAAACAATTTAATGTAAATCAATATGATCTTTCTATCTCTAAAAGTTTTAAGATTGACGATCTAAAGCTCAAAGCAACTATAGTAGCTAAAAAAATAGATATTGACGGTACACAATACGCTGGTTATACATTTAATGATAAAGATTATTTTACTACAGGCTTGAAACTTGGTGCAAACTATAATGGATATATTGGTGGAATCGGTGCATTTTTTGGAAAAAGAATGTTCACTGTTTTTAATGACGGTACAAAGGTTCAACACCATGCAATGGAACAAGATAAAACATATATGATAAGCTTTGGTAAAAAATTTAAAAAGTTTGATATAATTACTAAATACTCTTTTCAAAATGGAAAAGAGTTACCTGAAAACAGAGATGATGTAGATACAAAAGTTATGGCCTTATCATTAACTTATAAATTTTAGAATAAATATGCAATAAAAAAGGGAAGATGAACTATTCACCTTCCCTTTTTATATTAGGTCTTTTTAAAGCTTAAGCTTACCCAGATCTCTCTTCCTGCTAGAAACTGCAATCACTACAAACACCAATGCCGTAAGTACATATACCCACATAGGTACTGGTACCGGATCACCTGTAGCGTATGAGTGCATACCACTTAGGTAGAAGTTTACTCCAAAATATGTCATAAGTATTGAAGCAAATGATATAGTTGACACTACACTAAATACATACGGAGAATTAAGCTTCGGTATAAATCTTAAATGCAGTACAAAAGTATACACAATTATTGATACCCAAGCCCATGTCTCTTTTGGATCCCAGCCCCAGTATCTACCCCAAGACTCATTTGCCCAAACACCACCTAAGAAGTTACCTACAATTAGTGCTGCCAGACCTATTATAAGTGCTGCTTCGTTTATAGCTGTAATTTGTCTGATTGTATCATCTATATGTGGTTTCTTTGGATCTCTTACAATAAATAAAAGCATAGCCATAAATCCAAGCATAGCTCCAATTGCTAAGAACCCGTAAGAACCTGTGATAATAGATACATGTATTGTAAGCCAGTAAGATTTAAGTACAGGTACAAGATTTGTAATTTGAGGGTCTATACCGCTTAAGTGTGCAGTAAACATAAACACACCTGCCATCACAACAGTAGCACTCAATGCCATAATAGACTTTCTAAAAAAGAACAGTCCCGCAAACATTGCAGACCATGCTATATATACAAGTGACTCGTAAGTATCACTCCAAGGTGCATGACCACTTATATACCATCTCATACCCATACCAAATGTATGTACAGCAAACAATGTAGTAAGTATCACAAAAAACACAAGGTTTATCTTTGATGATGACCAGTTCTTATTAAATACAGTAAGGAAAGATACTATAAACAGCACAAAACCAACTATAACATAAGCTATTGTAAGTTTTTGGAATATTGACAGTTTATTGAACAATATCTCTGCATCTATTATCTCTTGTGCTGGTCTTACATTTGCTCCTGCTTTTTTCTGATAAGTATCTATAAGCTTTATGTACTTATCTGCTTCTTTAAAGTTATTTTCAGCAACTGAACCCATAAAACCTTTTATCATAGTCTGTACAACATCTTTTGACTGACCATGGAACTGCTTCATAGCATCCATAGGGTTGTACCACTTTGTAGTATCATGCCCATGACCATCATCAGGCATAGGGAAGATATTGAATAGACTTCCGTAAAACACCATATATGCTATGTTTATTCTTTCATCAAGCTTTAGGATATCTTTTTCAAAAGTACCTCTTTGGTTTGGATTGGTTGCATTTGCTTTTTCTACTAGATCTTTTATTTTATAACCATCTTGTGTAAATACTTCTGAAAATGCAACATAATTTCTAGAAGCTTCTATCCCTAGTGTCTTTTTTAACTTTGGTGTTTTTATCTTTAAAAGTTTTACATTACTCCAGATATCAGGACGGCTCAGCATACCAAGTACAACTTGGTTTGCATTCATTCCCATCATAGAGCTTTTTCGGCTAAGTTTATTTAGTATCTCTGTATTTAAAGAATCTATAGGTTTCATCCTTCCCATATTTGACTGAGTTACCAATTTTCCAAACTTTTGAGCAATTTGTTCAGACTCTTGCTTATATTCATCAAGATAATCAACCTGTGTATTTTTTTCATTTGCATGTGCATCTATATTCAATAATGCAGTTAAGACCAATGCCACAGCTATAGAGTTAAACTGTTTTATATATTTTGTAAGCTTTACAAATCTAGACTTCTTATCAAACATATTCATAACAAGACCCAATGTCAAAAGAAAGTATCCAAAATATGTAGGCCATTTCCCAGGGTCGTTATTCACAGACAAAACTGTACCTTTTTCATCTTTATCATATGAACTTTGGAAAAATTGGTAGTTACCATACTTCAAAGTATTATTCATAAAAATTCTATAGTCAAACTCTTTATTATTTATTTTGTCTATGAGTGTAACTTCACTTGCATATGAAGATGGTGACATACTTCCCGGATACCTTTGAAGTTGAAAATCCTTTAATTTAAGTGCAAAAGGAAGTGTCATATCTTTTGAACCATAAGAAAGTGATACTTTTATATTCTCTTTAAATGAAAGTTCTCTTTTCACTCCTGGAGTTCCTCTGTCACCTACAAGCTTAACAACCTGAGACTCACCGCCTATAGATACTTTTGTACCTATAAGATTCATAGTAGCATTACCGTTTTTTGCAAATTTATAGCTATCCATAGCAAAAATTAGTATTTTATTATCAAAAGGAATATTATATTCAAAACTATTATCTCCTATTGCACCAAACTCTTTTTGAAACTCTTTATAGTATGTTTTACCGTTTTGTTCAATAGTTACTTGAAAATAAGGTTCTAAAGAGATCATCTCATTTTGCGTATCACCCTCTCTTATGTGAATAATACCCTCAAAACCAGCATACCTTGTAAGCCCGGCTCCTAAAAGCATCACTACAAAAGAGAAATGGAAAATAAATTTTGCTTTTGATCTCCACATTTTTCTTATATATATAATACCCAATAGATTAACTATAGATAGTATCATAACCGCTTCATACCATATGTGGCTATATACAAGAACTCTAGCCGTAGAAGTTCCGTAGTCATTTTCTATAAAGGTAGCGACAGCAGCCCCCGCACCTAAAATAAAAAACAGTATTAGCATCAATTTATATGAAAATAATATATCCGCACTTTGTTTTAAAAATGATGGTTTCATAACAATAAAATATCCTTAAAAATTTTTGATCGATTATAACAAATCAAAATAAACATCAAACTGAAAGATATAGCTAATAGTGATAATTAAGTTAGACAAATTAATGTGTATTTGAAACCCAAGAGAACTTTTGATATAATCCGCTTAATAAAAACAAAAAGGTGAAAAATGATCGAAGTTTTTAATGCTATTACAAATATAGCAACATCAATAGAAAATAATGTTTTTGCAGATTACGATAAGTTTGCAAAACCAGAATTAAACGAACAACAGATCCATAATGATGTATATGCTTTTTGTTCAAAAGTTATACAAGAAGAGCTAAACTACCTAAAAAGTGTAAAATCAATTGTATCAAAAGATAAAAAAGAGTTATCACAGATAAATGAAAACGGTCAATATATCATAAGCTTTAGTGCTATAGACAATATAGAGCTACTTGACTATAACTTCTCATTAGGTACAATATTTGCCATATATGAAAACGAACTTGAAGCTACTAATCTAAAAGCGGCAATTTATATAACTTACGGACCTACTTTTCAACTGGTATTTGCCTCAAAAGATGAAGGTGTAAAATACTTCTCAAACGAACATGGTGAATTTATACAGCAAGACTCTTTAACTTTAAAAGAGAAAGGAAAGATCAACTCAACGGCAGGTTTAGTTAATGAATTTAGAAAAGACCATAAAGATCTTGTACAGGATTTTTTTGATGAAGGATACAGACTAAGATTTAGTAATTCACTTGCCCTTGACACTCACCAGATACTTTTCAAACAAGGTGGAATATACTCAAGCCCTGCAACTAAGTCAAATCCAAACGGAACACTTGATGTAATCTTTGAAGCATTTCCTATTGCATATATAATAGAATTAGCAAATGGACAAGCTGTAGATGGTAAAAAAAGAATATTAGATATTGTTTCACCTGCAATAGATCAAAAGACTCCAATCTATTTTGGATCAAATGAGGAGATAGATAAAGTAATAAAAACCTTATCTTAAAAAAGAGAAATACTATTTCTCTTTTTCTTTCTCTACTTTATTTTTTGTTATGCCTGTTTCTTTTTGCTTTTTAGCAAAACCTGCACCTTTTTTTGTTTTTTGAGTTAGATTCAATGAATTTATTTCCTCTCGGTAGTCTATATTCTTACTATTCATAATTGCAAAACACTTTGCTATTACAGCAATATTATTTGGAACCTCACCTTTTTTCTTATATGCTTGAATATTTTTTTCACTTACTTTTATCAATGCACTAAACTTAGGCAATGTTATCTCACTATCTAATAGAAGCTTTTTAAAATCTATAAATGTCATGAACACCCTTTTTAAAATTTGTGAGAAATTATACCATAAAAACTTGACATTGATTATTAATTAGTATACAATAACTATAATTTATTACCAAAAGTAGTAAAATATAAAGAAAGGACTTAAAAATGTCAAAAAAAGAAAAAGAAGAGTTAAAGAAAAAAAAGAAGAAGGCTGCTAAAAAAGTAGAAAAAAAGAAGGCTGCTAAAAAAGCTGAGAAGAAAAAAGCGAAAAAGAAAGACTTAAAGAAAAAAGCTGCTAAAAAAACAAAAGCAAAAAAAACTGCGAAGAAAAAAGCTAAGAAAAAATCTTCTAAAAAGAAAAAGTAGTAACATACTTTAAATTTTAATAAGGGCATATCTATATGTCCTTGTTCATTTATAAACCACTATTCATTTTATATTCATTATAAATCCTATTTAATACTATTATAAACTACTTCTTATATTTGATAATATATGGAATGATTTGGACTACAGCATGACAAAATTACGAAAATCAAAAGAATAGAACTCAACATCTAATTTAAACTTATCTTAATATAAAAGTTACCCGTTAATCTTTGGTAATAACTTTTATACAAAAAAATATTCTCACATTTTAGATATAATTTTATTATGAAAGATTTTGGAATTATATTAAACAATCATAACTTAAAAGCAACTCCTCAAAGATTAGAGATGCTTTCAATCATAAATAAAACAGGGCATATCAATATAGATGATCTTTATGTAAAAGTAAAAGATAAGTATGACTCAATATCACTTGCGACCATATACAAAAATATAAATGCAATGATAACCAATATGCAGTTACTTGAGGTAAAGATACCAAATAATAAATCAGTTTATGAGATCGTAAAAGAAGAACACTCTCACCTTGTTTGCAAAAATCGGTCACATTTGGACACTAAAAACGGAAACACTTGGACACCTCTGTCGGTCACACTTGGATACTCGTGTCGGAGTTTATTTGGACACTTTTTAGTAAAGTCCGATAATTCAGT
>JAYEKV010000039.1:0-2237 GCA_034716855.1 Campylobacterota bacterium
AAGTGTAAAGCTGTCATCACTATACTCTATAACTTCATCAACAAACTCAAGCTTTTGTGCTAACTGTACATTTACTTTTGATACAAGCATCACTATGTTTGCTTTTCTTTGCTCTTTTAAAACCTTACATACAGGAAGCATAGTGACAAAGTCCCCTATTTTATCGTGTCTAGTTATTAATATAGTCATTTTTTCATCTCTTTGTTTAATTCGTATAGTTTTATATATTTGTAAAAGTTTGTTACCATGTGACTGTATGCTATGATAAGACCTACATATCCATCTAAAAAACCTCTTTTAAAAAAATATGTTTTTATAAATGAATAGATTCCATTCAAAAAAGCTTTTGTTGGAGATGATTTTTTCTTCCCTGCATTGTTTTTTGCAAAAAGTGTTGAGTATCTGTCTGCTTTTATAACAAACTGAGAGATAGTATGGTAACTGTAGTGTTCTACATTACCTTTTAAAACTTCCATCTTTAAACCGTCTGTTATAATATCTTCATGTACATCGTTGTCATTGTATTTTGTAACAGTTTTACTATAAACTCTTTTTATCTTTTGATTGTTCCAGCCACAGTATTTAACTTGTATATCTTTATAAAAAGCTTTAAAATTCAACTGATAAACTGTATCTTTTTTTAGCTCTTTGTTTTTAAGTGTCTCAAAAAGTTCACTATCAACCACTTCATCACTATCTATTATGATTATCCAATCATTTTTAGCATAAGATGCTGCTTTATTCTTTGTCCATCCAAAACCTTTAAATTCACCTTGGATAAGATTTACATTTGAAAAACTCTTTGCTATATCCAAAGAGCCATCTGTTGATCCGTTGTCGTATACAACTACATCATCAAAGCCCTTTAGACTTTCAAGTGTGTTTGTTAAAGTATCTTCGTTGTTTTTTGCCAATACTACTGCACTAATATTCATCTCTTTCCTTAAAACGACTTCACTAATGCTTTAAACCTAAAGCCAAGCATCTTTTTAAAAGTAAATATCTCATTGGGTGTAGTTAAACCATCACCATCAACTCGATAGTTTATCCCTTTGATACCACTAAAGTCTTTATGTACAGCATTTCCTATCCTAAAAGCATATTTATAATGCTTTAAAGTCTCTTGTGCTATTTTTTCATCATACTTACCAAATGGAAAAATAAAACTCTCAACTTTTATATGAAGCTTATCTTCCAATATTTTTTTAGACAATACAAGTTCTTCATCTAAATCTATACCATCTTCAAGTAAATTTGTGTGAGTATGTGAGTGAGAAACTATCTGTACTAAACCACTTTGCTCCATCTGCTTTAATTCATCAAAAGTACAAAATGTAGCTTGTTGATAGTTTTTAAAAAGATCGTTATGCTCAAAACCAAGCCTTGTATCCATATCCAAATCTGTCTTTTCTAAGATATACTTTGTAGGTACTCCAAGTAAAGCTTTTAAATTATACTTTTGAAGTAGTGGAAATATCAGATAGTAAAAATCAGCATAAGCATCATCAAAAGTAAGACAGATAGAGTTTTTTTTCACCTCTTCCCCGGGAAACAAAGTAGTGTAATTTTCACTTATATATTTCAGATGCTTTTCAAATATATCAAGATCATTACTGCACCTATCACTGTTTACATGATGATACATCACACTAATCAACAACTTCTATCCCTTTTAGTCGTTTTTTTAAATTTATTCTTGCTTTGTGGGCATGAGAGTACCGTAATGCTTTTGCTTCAGCATCAACTTCATGTATATTGATAAGTGAAGCATACTCTTTTGCTACAGTTTTTAAATCTTCATCCTTCATCCATAACTTGGAGAAATTTTTAAGCCTTTGATCTATATCCAAAGGTAGAAATTGCATCCTGTTTATATCAACTACTTTAAAGATATATTCACTACCGTTTTTTTTGATAAGTATATTACCCGGACTATAATCCTGATGGAAGATATGGTGTTCATGAAGATTAAATGTAAATCTGGCAAAAGTTTTCAAGACCTCTTCCTTATCTGGAAAGTTACGATCCAGTAAAGGCTCTCGTATAGTAAAATCATACTCAAACATCTCACTTATAAAATAACTGCTTGATATAAGTCCACTTTCATAAAACTCAATATAACCAATAGGCTGTGGTGTAAACTGCCCTATTCTTATAGAGTAGTCATAAGATTTTTTTGCTTTTGAGTCTCTAAAAAAAGTATATACCAGTCTATTTATAATATGAGGTTTTTTAAA
>JAYEKV010000040.1:0-2191 GCA_034716855.1 Campylobacterota bacterium
TTTAGGGGTTCTTTTATTTTTAAAGTTTCTGCCACCTTTTTCGTTACAACCAAAAGTGATTTATAAGTTGCATAACCATCTGAAGTTACACCTGTTACGATTGGCTCAACTTTTGAGTGTTGTTTTGTCAAGATATAACTAAAAGGACCCACAAAAGCAAAATCAAGTTTATCATTTGCAAACATATTTATGATGTCCCCGTAGTTACTTTGTATATTTATATCTATACATCTGTTTGTTTTTTTTTCTAAAAAACTTTTCCATTTGTTATAGCTTTGTTCTATCTTTTGAGCACTTACATAAGGTATCACTCCGTATTGTAAACACTCCTGCTTTGCAAAAATTGAATTTAAAAAAATAATAAAGAAAATAAATAACAGTTTTTTCATCTTTTACCTTTTAAAGCTTTGAAGAGCACCTATATATGAGTTTCTCTCATAGGCATCAGGGTTTCTAGTATATGCTAAAGAGATACTTCCAATCATCTGCTCTACTGATTGATACTCTTTCTCTTCCATCCAGTTATTTAAGGAAGTTAAAATATTTTTGATCTCACTCTCTCCATTTTGAAGAAGTATAGAGGCAAACGATACTGCATTTGCACCGCTCATAAGTGCTTTTAAGACATCATGTTCATTATGTATACCCGTATTGGCACAGATTGAACAGTTTAATTTATCATACAAAATAGCACACCATCTTAACACTTCACTTTTATCTTTTGAAGATGTTATATTTGCTGTATGAAAGGCATTTAGATCATCAAGGTCTATATCTACACTTACAGGGTTATCAAAAAGTGTAAGCCCCTGTACTCCCTCATCTACAAATCTTTTTGCCATATTTGCAGGGTTGCTGAAGTATTGGTTCATCTTTATGTTCATAGGGATGCTTATATGCTCTCTTACTGTTTTTATAGTATCTATATACATATCTTCCACTTGTGAGCCTGTCATATCAAGGGCTGTAGGGATATAAGTGATATTTAGTTCAAGTGCATCAGCTCCTGCTCCTTGAAGTTTAGAAGCATATTTTATCCAGCCACCTGAACTTACAGCATTTAAGCTGGCTATTACTGGAATATCAACTGCTTTTTTTGTCTGTTCTATCTCTTTTAGATAATCATCTGCTTCAATATTGTCAAAATCAACCTCACTAGGAAGATAATCTAAAGCTTCCGCAAAAGACTCAGATCCCTGGTATAAGAAGTGGTCAAGTTGGTGTTGCTCATGGTTTATCTGCTCCTCAAAAAGTGAGTGCATAACAACCGCACCTATACCCTTGTCTTCAAGTTTTTTTACACTGTCAAGTGATTTCGTAAGTGGAGAAGCCGCTGCAATTAAAGGGTTCTTTAGTTTAAATCCCAAATAGTTTGTTGTTAAATCTGCCATTTTTATTCCCCTTTTGTTTCGTATTGTTTTTGTAAATTTGTATATCGTTTGTATAGATTGTCTGCCGTGTATCTTGCGGTTTCCAGAAACTTATCAGCTGATTTTTTATCCATCTTCTCAACCATCTTGAATCTAGTCTCCTTATACATAAAATCTTTTACATCTATTTTTGGTTTTTTATAGTCTAAAATAAGCGGGTTTTCCCCTTTGTTTAAAAGTTCTGGATTAAATCTGAATATTGGCCAAAGACCAGACTCCACAGCTGCCTTTTGTTGCTGCATACCGTATCTTAAGTCATATCCGTGAGCTACACAGTGAGAGTATGCTATGATAATAGATGGACCCTCATATGCTTCCGCTTCAATAAATGCTTTTGTTGTGGCTTTATCATTTGCCCCTAGACTCACTTTTGCTACATATACATTTTCATAAGCTATAGCCATTGCTGCAAGATCTTTTGGCATACCGGCTTTTCCACCTGCTGCAAACTTTGCAACCGCACCTGTCATAGTTGCCTTAGATTGCTGACCACCTGTGTTTGAGTAAACTTGTGTATCCATCACTAAGATATTTACATTTTTCCCAGATGCCAATACATGGTCAAGTCCACCGTAGCCTATATCGTAAGCCCAGCCGTCTCCTCCCATGATCCACACTGATTTTTTAACAAGATAATCAGCTAGGTTTATAAGCTCTTTTGCCTCTTTGGTATCATTTGAAGATAAAGATAGCTTTAGTTTCTCAACTCTATCTCTTTGTTCCTCTATTTGAGTTTCTGTTGTTTGAACCGCATTTTTTAT
>JAYEKV010000041.1:0-23827 GCA_034716855.1 Campylobacterota bacterium
CAAACATCTGGCATCACTTGGTGCAAAAGAGATAAGCAGAGAAGATTATTTTAAGATATTATACAATGAAGCATAGTTTTGTTACAATAATATTACATTACTTAAATAAGGGGAAAGTATGAATTTTATTAAATATATATTGATTACAGTTTTAACGAGTGGTATTCTTTTTGCCAATGATGATAAGAAACTGGCATATTTAGTTTCTGATATCAGAATACCTTTTTGGAATATTATGGCTAAAGGTATCAAAGAAGGTGCAAAAGAGAAAGGTTATGAAGTTCAAGTATATAGTGCGCATAACATAAAAAAAACAGAGTTGCAAAATACGGTAAAGGTTATTGCATCAAAAGCTGATGGACTTATTATATCTCCTATTAACTCATCAACGGCAGTTACTATACTAAAACTTGCAAAACAAGCATCAATTCCTGTAGTTATATCTGATATAGGTACACAAGGTGGTGACTATGTCTCTTATATATCATCAAACAATAAAGACGGTGCTTACAATATAGGACAAGTACTTGCCAATAAAATGAAAGAACTAGGCATAGATAAAACCGGTACAGTAGGAATCATCGGTATCCCTCAAAAAAGAGCAAACGGGAAAGCCAGAACAACCGGATTTATGGATGCTATGGATAAAGCAGGGATAAAAAGTGCAGGTCTTGAGCAGCAAGTAACTTTTTCATATGAAGAAACATATAGTTTTAGTAAAAAACTTATAAAGAACAATCCTGATCTAAAAGCATTATGGCTTCAAGGATCAGATAAATATCAAGGTGCTTTAGATGCTATAAAAGATAGTGGAAATGAAGGTGAGATACTACTTTTATGTTTTGATGCTGAGCCTGAATTTATGGATATGATCCCAAAAGGAACCTTAGTAGGGGCAGCTATGCAACAACCTTTTTTAATGGGTGAAAAAGCTGTTGAGATGATGGATGCACACATAAATGGACAAAAAGTAGAAAAAAATATACAGCTTGAAGTTCTTGCCGTATCAACAGATAATATAAAATCAAAACTACCAATCATAAAAAGGAATGTTTTGGGTATAATAGAAGAGTAGAAGACTATATTGATCGATATTACAAAAAAATCTTTTTCTTATATCTTAGTAACTATTGTTGTAACGATCGTTGCTTTTGTCAGTTTTGTACACTCTACATATTCCTATATTGACACTAAAAATAAATTGATCCATGAAATAGAGGAAAAAGCTCAAAATACTTTATATTCATTAAGAGATAATATGTCAAATTTTATTATCTCATATTCTGTTAATGAATATACTAATCTTATACAAACTGAGATGCAAAGGCACAATAATTTTGCCATAGTAGCATATGACTATAATATGGGTAAGATTCTTGCTAAAGAAAGTTTAATAAGTGGAAACATAAGAGATACACAAAACAATATAATAGAATATGATGAAAATAATATTGAGCATATTGATGCTTTAAAAAACTGTTTTTATAAAAAGGCAGAAAATATATCAGATGATAATGGCAATTTAATAGGGAAGGTTGTTGTTTATATCTCAGATGAAAACATGAAAAAAGAATTAAAAGATATAGTTACATTAGAGATAACTGTAAGTTTAGCTATATTACTGTTTCTAGCACTTTCTTTACTTTTTACCATAAGATACTTTATCTTAAAACCTATTTCATCTATGATAAGAACTTTAAGCAACACAGATAGCACAGGGATACCAAATAATCCAGTACAAACACATGGTTCTATAGAAGTACAGTCTTTATCACAAACAGTAAATAATATGTTAAACTCCATAAAGAATTCAAGGGAAAAGCTAGATGAATTCAATGAAAGATTCAGACTAATTATGGACGGTGTCAATGACGGTATCTGGGATTGGAATATAAAAACAGGAGATACATATTTTTCCACACAGTGGAAAAATATGCTTGGCTATGAAAAAAATGATTTGAATAATAAGATAGAAGTATTTTTTGATCTTATTCATAAAGATGATAAAAAAAGGGTTGAAGATGCAATAACAAAACATTTCGAAAACCCTGAAAAAAATATCTATTCTTTAGAGCTAAGGATGAGATGTAAAGACAACTCTTACAAATGGATACTTACAAGGGGTAAAGCATCTTTAAACAGTAAAGGTGAAGCTATAAGGATGCTTGGATCTCATACAGATATCTCTCATCAAAAACAAGTAGCACAAGAACTACAAGAGCAAAAAAATGAGTTTGAAACTATTTTCAATAATTCAAAAGACGGTATAGCAATATTGGATCTTAAGACAAACTTTTTAAACTTCAATGAGGCATATTTAGATATGACCGGATATACAAGGGAAGAACTTCTTACAAAATCTTGTATTGGATTAAGTATACCTGAAGACAAGGAACACTCCAAAGAGGTACTGCAAGAGGTTCTTAAAAAAGGTGAAATAAAAAACTTTGAAAAATCTTGTTTGACTAAAGACGGAAAAATTATCTCTATAAATATGAGCATAACATTATTGCCTGACAAAAAAAGACTTCTTGCTACTACAAAAGATATGACCCAATTAAAGATGGTAGAATCTCAAGCGAAGTTAGCAAGTATGGGTGAGATGATCGGAAATATTGCACACCAATGGAGACAGCCTTTATCTGTTATCTCTACATCTGCTACAGGACTTAAACTGCAAAAAGAATATAACAGTTTAACAGACGATATATTTTATGAAACTTGTGACCTTATAGATGATAATGCACAATATCTTTCTAAAACAATAGATGACTTTAGAGACTTTATAAAAGGTGATGAAAGCTTTGATAATGTGAGTATTGTATCTGCATTAAATAAAACTATGAAAATGGTAAAACCTTCATTGTCCAATAATTATATAGAAGCTATTTTAGATATAAAAGATGATTTAAATATAAAAGCAAATGAAAACGAACTAGTACAGTCATTTATAAATATCATAAATAACTCAAAAGATGCTATAAAAGAAAATACACCTTCTAATGATAAACGATATATATTTATCTCTACAAAAAAATATGATGATAAATTAACAGTATCAATAAAAGATAACGGAGGTGGTATACCTACTGATATTATCAATAGAATATTTGAACCGTATTTTACAACCAAACATCAAAATATAGGTACGGGTATAGGGTTGACAATGGTACATAAAATATTAGAAGAGAGATACAAAGCTACTATCACGGTTGAAAACACTACTTACGATTATAAAAATGAAACCTATAATGGTCTTTTAAAGAAACAAACGACTAATGCCGGGACGACTTGCAATATATGATGATATATCATTTAAAAAAGATATCATCAATACCTTTGACTTTATTGATGACAAGATTCAAAGGCTAAATAAAAGATACAATATAGCACCAACCATACAAATCCCCGTATACCTAAATACAAAAGTTTACACATATGCACATTTTGGACTTATTCCATCATGGGCAAAAGACAGATCATCTATGAATATAAATGCAAGAAGCGAAACGATCTTTGAAAAAAAAAGCTTTCGAGAAGCATACAAGCAAAGAAGATGTCTTATTCCGTTAAACGGATGGTATGAGTGGACAAAAAATGAACTTACTAATAAAAGTATCCCAAACATAATAATCCCAAAAGATAAAAACTATTTTGCTATAGCGGGGATATATGAACAATGGTACGACAACGCAACTAGACAAATAGTCCTAAGCTGTGCCTTGATAACAACTAAACCAAATAAAAAAATAAGTGCCATTCACGACAGAATGCCAGTCATACTTCAACAAAAAGATTGGCAAAAATGGCTGAATAATAACACTACATACGAAGAATTAAACACTCTTTTTAAACCTTATAGTAGTGATAAGACAGATATATATGAAGTAAATGAGATAGTAAACAGCGTAGCAAATGATAAACCCTCTTGTATTAAAAAGTCCTGTAAACTTGGGATGATACAAGGAAGTTTATTTTAAGTTATGTTAGTCATATTTTATTTATAACCCTTGAAGGAGTATATTCCAGATATATTCTATCTCCTCATCATTAAAACTCAATGTTGACTTTTGTTCAAAAAGCTCTTTTATTTGATCCATATGAAATGCTCTTGAATAAGTACACCCAGAGTGTACAGGCAAAAAACCTCTTACAAGTGATACATCTTGCGTAATGATCCCTTCACATAATAAACACTCATAATCAGTATGCAGCCTCCCCTCATGTTCGCATAAAAGCACATAGCTTTCCAAGATAGCTCTTTTTGGATTTTGTTTTGTTATTTTGTGTGCCAAATCATCAAGAAGGTCAAAATAAAAATCTTCAATATCCTCTACATCTTTTAAATGTGGATAAAAAAGTCTCAAAAATCTTTGCCAACAATATAATTTTTGGGTATCTAGTATCCAAGGGTATCCTATTTGAAGTACATCCTTAAGTCTTGGTATTGTACTTTTTAGATTTGTTTCAAGTTCAAAGTCAATCTTATAGCCCACATTGATAGTTGAGTGTCTTGCACCGTAAAATCTATATGTAGTATAAAAATTGTTTTGAGTAAGAATAGAAACTATAAGATCTTCATCTTTGACTTTATTTATGTTTATGATATAACCCTGCATAGTTGAAATTCTAGCATATAAAGTATAAAACATATACAATTATAAACTTAAAAAAATCGACTTGAAAATACCTTAAAAATACATTAAACAAAACTTTAAGAACTTTTTGGATAAAATCGCCCTAATATAGGAAATCTTAAAAGTAAGCTGCATATTTAAGTAATTGATGTAAAAGTTATTTTAAAGGTTCCCCTATTAAAAACATAAAGGTAATCATAAAATATGAAATTTACAGATTTTAACTTAAAATCAGAGCTTAACAAAGCAATCGAAGCTGCGGGATTCGTAGAACCAAGTCCAGTACAAAAAGACGCTATACCAGAAGTATTAAAAGGTAAAGATATAGTTGCACAAGCACAAACAGGTACTGGTAAAACAGCAGCATTTGGACTTCCTGTTCTAAACATGATGAAATGTGACGGAAGTGTAGAGATGGTAGTTGTAGTACCTACAAGAGAATTAGCTATCCAAGTTAGTGACGAACTATTCAAATTCGGAAAATTCCTAAATATAAAAACAGCTACTGTTTACGGTGGTAGCTCTTACTCAAGACAGATCAAACATGTTGAAAATGCTTCAATAGTTGTAGCAACACCAGGAAGATTTTTAGATCTTTTATCTAAAAACCAGATCAATATCAATCCAAGATTTGTTGTTCTTGATGAAGCTGATGAGATGATGGATATGGGATTCTTAGATGATATAAAAGAGATTTTCAACTATCTAAACGGTAGAGAGCAAACTTTAATGTTCTCTGCAACTATGCCTGCACCTATTAAAAAACTTGCAGAAAAAATATTAAACGAGCCTTCATTTATCACTGTTACAAAAAGTGAGATGACAAATACTAAAATCGCTCAATCTTTCTATGTAGTTGAAGAGTATGAAAGAGATGATGCTCTTATTAGATTATTTGACTACAAAAACCCTAACAAAGCTATCGTGTTTTGTAAGATGAAAAGAGATGTTGATAGACTTTCAACTTATCTTGTTTCTCAAGGTTATAGTGCTAAAGGTCTTCATGGAGATATGGAGCAAAGACAAAGAGAAGAGGTAATTAAAGCATTTAAAAGTGATACTTTAGAAGTTCTTATAGCTACAGATGTTGCAGCAAGAGGTCTAGATGTAAAGGGTGTTACTCATGTATTTAACTACCAATTACCGTTTGATAGTGAGAGTTATGTACACAGAATAGGTAGAACAGGTAGAGGTGGACAAGAGGGTTCTGCCGTATCTATCGTAACTCCTGCTGAATTTAGATCTTTACACAAGATACAAAAAGATGTAGGTACTAGTATCGAAAGTAAAACTGTACCAAACAAAGATGCAGTAAAAGATAAAGCTCTTGCTGCTATGCTTGAAAATATATCAGCACAAGAGATAGATGAATCTGTATATGATATTGTTGAAAAGTTAAAAGAGGATTTTGACCTTTCAAGTATCACTTACAAACTAGCTTCTATGCTTCTAAAAAATTCTGATGTTAAAGGTAAAGATACCATTGGTAAATCTAAAAAAGATATAGAATATCTATTAGAAAGAGCTAAGAAAAGCGGTGGAAGAGGCGACTCTAGAGGTAGAGGTCGAGGCGGAAACAGAGGCGGAAGAGGTTCTGGAGGAAGAGGAAGAAGTTCTGACAGAAACGGAAATAGAGGTTCTAGAGGCGGAAGAGGAAGAAGTTCTGACTCTAGAGGCGGAAGAAGATAAATTTAAAAAGGTAGAAAAAAGTCATGACATTGCAGAAAAAAGCAACGGTAGTTTCAAGTAGTGTAGCAGCATTTTTAACGCTGATAAAATTTGTAATAGGTATCATGAGTGGTTCTGTTGCAGTTTTAGCTTCGGCGGTAGATTCCATACTTGATATGTTTGTATCACTGTTTAATTACTTTGCTATTTCTAACTCTGAAAAACCTGCAGATGAAACTTTTAATTACGGAAGAGGCAAGATAGAAGCACTTGCCAGTGTAATTGAGGGTGTGATCATTACAATGTCGGGACTTTTTTTACTTTATACTGCAGTTAAAAAATATTTTACAGGAGAGAGTTCATCGTATCTTGATGAATCTCTGCTTGTAATGGTAATATCGCTTTTTGTAACTATAATGCTTGTGGCATACTTAAATGCTGTAGCAAAAAAAACAAACAATATGGTTATTAAAGCCGATGCCTTACACTATAAAACAGATGTATGGGTAAATGCAGCTGTTTTAGTCTCTTTAGTCCTTGTATATGTTACAGGATATGAAATAGTTGATATCATTGTGGGTGCGGGTATATCAATCTTTATCATCTACAGTGCCTATGAACTTATCGAAGAGGGTGTACTTGTACTACTTGACAGATCACTAGAAGATGAAGTTTCAGAAAAAATCGTACAAATAATAAATGAAGAAGAGAAAGTAAATGATCACCACTTCTTAAAAACAAGAACTGCAGGACATAATAACTTTGTCGATGTTCATTTAGTTTTTGACTGTGTTATAACACTTATGGAAGCACACAGAGCGGCAGACAGGGTTGAAGATAAAATAAAAGAACTTGATAACTCTCGAAACTGGATCATAAATATTCATATGGATCCATATGATGATTCAGATATTAATAATGAAGAAAACTGTATAATCGAAACGAAAAATTAGATAATTAAATAAATAATAAAATAAAGGTTTTATATGATAACTTGGATGCAAAGACATAAGAAGTGGTTGATCGTAACGATCTGGGTCAGTACTATAGCTTTCGTAGGTGCAGGATTTGTAGGCTGGGGAAGTTATGACTATGGAAAATCAAACTCAACTGTTGCCATAGTAAATGGACAAGAGGTTCCTATGACCGATCTTCAAAATGAATACAGTGCATTATATTCACAATACCAGCAAATGTTTGGAAGCAGTTTCAATCAAGAACTGGCTCAAAAACTAAACCTTGAAGATGCTGCTATGCAAAAAGTAATTCAAAAACATCTTATGTTAAACTTTGCAACTGAAATAGGACTTGTTACTACAGATGAAGAGGTTGCAAAGCAACTTATAGAGATCACTGCTTTTCAAAAAGATGGTAAATTTGACAAAAATACTTATATGTCTGTACTTAAACAAAACAGAAGAAGTACGGCAGAATTTGAAGCACAATTAAAACAAGACCTTCTTATACAAAAAGTTCAAAATATTTTCAATGCTAAACTTGAAAAAAATGAGATCAAAAATATAAGTGAACTTATATTCATGGAAGACAAGGTTGAAGTAGCGGTTGTATCGTCTGAAGATATAAAGATCAATTCTAAAGCATCTGACATCAAAGCACACTGGGAAAAAACAAAAGAAAACTATAAGTCTGAAGATGGTTATAAAATAAGTTTCACAAAAATTGACAATATAGAGGGTAAAGATAAAAAGCAAATGAAAAAAGTTGCTTTAAGAGAATATATCGACCTTAAAAAATCAAAAGCTGACTTTAAAGAAGAAAAGACCATATATGCAAACAGCAATTTTGTATCACAAGAAGATTTTACCAAGGTTAAAACAAGTGATGTCGGTACTGTATTAAAACCAATATACAAAGATGGTACTTACCACATCATCAAGCTTGTTTCAAAAATAAACCCACAAACTCTACCGTTTGAAACAGTTAAAGCAAGTGTAAAAGCAAGTTATATTGCAGAACTAAAAAATAGCAAACTTCAAGAAAAAGCCGATAAACTGATAAAAAACTTTAAGGGCGTATCTTTAGGATATATCAAAAAAGACTCGAAACCTTCAATCAAAGGTTTAACTGAAGAGGAAAATGCAAATGTTGTTCGAGATATTTTTAATTCAATTTCAAAAATATCACAAAGCAATCTAGGAAACAAAATAGTAGTATTTAAAATAATTGACTCTAAACTTGCTGCATATGATCCAGTAAATGATCAGATCATAAACTCTTCTATAGAACAATTAAAAAACAATGAGATAAACAGCGGTCTTATATCTCAACTAAAAAACAAATATGAAATAAAAACTTTTATAGGGAAAAACTAATTGAACAAGTCAATTTTAGCAATCGATATCGGTACTACATGTATTACTGCTATTGCTGCAGCAAATGATTTTAGCAATAGAATAAATATCCTTGGTGTTGGGAAAAGTAAAAGTAAAGGTGTTAAAAAAGGTAATATCGTTGATATCAACCTTGCCGGAGGCTGTATTAAAGAGGCTATTACTGGTGCTCTTAACAGTGTAGGCAATACAGAATCTAGTGTTGTAGTATCTATATCAGGTGCAAATACAAAAACTCTAAGAAGTAACGGAAGTATCAATGTAAGAGGGATGATCACACATAGTGAGATCAAACAGGTCCTAAAAATGGCACTTTATAATGCTCAGATCATACCTGATTATGATGTGATACATGTACTTCCTATATTTTTTAGAGTTGATGATGGTGCTACTATAACCAATCCATTGAATATGAACGGTTCAAGACTGGAAGTATCAGTAAGTCTGATAACTGCTAAAAAAACTTCACTTACAAATGTTAAAAATGCTTTGAAACAAGCGAATTTAGAAGTTGATAAATTTGTACTTTCTGGTTATGCGAATGCTCTTTCAACTTTAGAACAAGATCAAAAGAAAGTTGGAACTGCAGTTATAAACTTTGGAGGAAGTACTACTCAAATTGTTGTATATAAAGGTTCAAGTATAATATACAATGACTTCTTACCAATAGGAAGTGAGCATATAACAGATGATATATCTGTTATGCTTCATACACCTTACAGTGCTGCAAATATGATAAAAAAACAATACGGTACACTACTTTCTATAAATGATGACGATAATGAGAACAGTATCAGAAAAGTAAAACTACCAATTCTAGGAAATGAAACAGAAACCAAAGAGATATCACTAGATCAAATACAACCTATACTTCATGCAAGAATAGAAGAGATACTATGTCTCATATACAATAAACTAAAAGAGAGTTCAGTTTTAGAAAATATGGATGGTGGTTTTATACTTACAGGTGGTATGACACATATTCCCGGTATAAAAGAACTTGCAAGTGAAGTATTTGGTCATCTTCCAGTCAAAATATCAAATCCTAAAAACATACAAAATGGTTATATAGACTTCAATGATCCCGCAATGGCAACAATTGTAGGTTTATTGGTATATGAACTTGATACTGAAAAGAGCTTTGAGCTTAACAGCAAAAGTGAGCTAAGATCATCTGAAATTTTAAAAGAAAATGAAAATGTTCAAACAACACAAAATGAGACAACACATACTGAAACCATACAACAAGAATCACACTCATTAAAAGATCTTCAAGATATAAAAACAATAAAAGATCAAAACCAAGATGAAAAACCTAAAAAGCTAGGTAAAATCTGGGATAAACTTTCAAGGTGGCTATAATGGATGATAACCTATTTGACCATAACAGTATAACGATACAACGACCAACAAAAACACTTTCACAAAATGCAGCAAAGATCGCTGTAATAGGTGTGGGCGGTGCTGGCTGTAATATGGTAAACCATATGATAAATGAAGGTACTCATAAAATTGATCTGATCGTTGCAAACACTGATCTTCAAGTACTAAACCTATCAAATGCACCAAAAAAGATACAACTTGGTATCGAACTTACAAGAGGTCTTGGTGCAGGTATGAGACCAGAGATAGGAAGAGATTCTGCTTTAGAAAACTATCAAGAGGTAAAAGAGTCTTTAGATGGTGCTGATATTGTATTTATAGCAGCAGGACTTGGTGGTGGAACTGGTACTGGTGCTGCTTCTGTTGTGGCAAAAGCTGCAAAAGAGATAGGGGCATTGACTGTTTCTGTAGTAACTAAACCTTTTAAATGGGAAGGTAAAAAAAGAACAGGTCTTGCAAATCTTGGACTTGAAGAGCTTAAAAAAGTAAGTGACTCTATTATAGTTATACCAAATGACAGACTAAGAAGTATAATAGATAAATCAATCGGTATGAAAGAGGCTTTTAAAGTAGTTGATGATGTACTTTATCAAGCTGTAAACGGTATGAGTGAAGTTATACTTAAACCTGGAAGTGATGATATCAATGTAGACTTTGCAGATGTTAAAACTATTATGCAGCACAAAGGTATCGCACTTATGGGTATAGGAAAAGCCAAAGGTGACAATGCAGCACAAGAGGCTTTAGAACTTGCTATAAAATCACCTTTACTAGATGAGATCTCTTTAAGCGGTGCAAGAGGTATTATGATCCACTGGACTGTTAACCCGAATGTATCTATGTTTGCTATTGGTGATGTAATGGAAAATATCAACGATACTGTTGAAGGCAACCCTGAGATAATATTTGGTACAACAACAGATGATAATCTAGCTACTGATGAGATAAAGATAACTATCGTTGCCACAGGTTTTGAAGCACAAGAGAAAGAAGATGAAGAGAATATAGAAGCAAACTCTTCATCTACTCCCGCTCAACAGATACCTGCAAAATCTAAAAATGATGAAGACTACTATGACACCCCTCCTTTGATGAGAGGGTACTCTATAAAATATAAACTTCCAGCCTAAATTTTACTTTAGGCTAATCTTCAAATACAACTATATCGTATTGACTTTTTTTAACAACCAAAGCTTTTGAATTTGAAATAATATTTTTATTATTTAGTTTATACTCTTCAATAGTGACATTCAGAACTTTTATCTCCTGCTGAAGCTTCAATACCATACTTACCCCTGAAAGATTTATCCCCTCTTTTCTTGTAAGGTGAAGTATGTTTTTAATACAATCTATATCTTCTTGAGAATACAATCGTATCTTTCCGTTTGTCCTGCTTGGTGTTACAAGCCCTTCCCTTTCATACTGGTCTAAGGGTCTGAGGATGTATCTCTAATATACTTGAAACTTCACTTATAAGATATACAGGTTCACAGTACGATTTTCCTTTATTATCAAAAGACATCTGTTATTCCGGCAGCTTGTCTTTTAAAACCGCTACAAGCTCATCATCTAGTGTTTCTAGTTTTGGTATAACAATATTGGCTTTAAGATATAGTGAGCCTTTTTGTTTTGTTTTTCTATTTAAAGCACCCATATCTTTTACTCTGAACTTTTGGTTTTGTTTTGTATCTTGAGGTACTTTTAAAGTGATAGTTTTAAAAATAGTGTCTATTTGTACCTTACCACCAAACAAAGCTGTTTTTAAAGGTACATCAAAAGATTTTACAAGATCATCACCCTCTCTTTTATACTCATCACTTGACTGCACTTTTAAAGTGATGATAAGATCACCCCTTGGATATCCCCCTGCTTGCTTACCTTTACCTTTTGCTCTGATTTTCTGACCATTTGAGATACCTTCAGGTATCTTTATATCAAAAGTTTCATTGTTGATCGAAATATTTTTTGTACCACCCAGTATAGAAGTATTAAAATCTATAGCAAGATTTGCACTTATATCAAGATCAGGCTCTCCAAAAGGTGATCCACCAAAGCCTCCTTGTCCACCAAAGCCTTGTGCACCTCCAAAACCGCCTTGTTGTCCGAACATCTGTCTTAATATATCATTGATATCTACACCTGCACCCTGCCCTCTTGCAAAGTCATGGAAGTTTTGACCTCCGAACATATCATCACCGTGCATATCGTATTGAGATTTTTTCTGTTCATCACCAAGTACTTCATATGCTGCATTTATCTCTTTGAACTTCTCTTCTGCTTCAGGAGATTTATTCATATCAGGATGATATTTCTTTGCTAATGATCTGTAAGCCTTTTTTATCTCTGCAGCCGTTGCATTTTCACTTACACCTAATGTTTCATATAAACTTTTTGCCATATTTTATAACCTCTTTTGTATTTAAATTTTTATTTTTGATATTATATATTGATATTTATACTGTTTTGTATATTAGATATTATAACCAAAAGTTGAGTCTAAGTCAATCAAGGTTGGCAATGTAATTTAAGAAGTGCTATTATAAATTGGTGTCAAGAAAATCACTATCTATTGCTAATACAGCCTTTAAATATACCTCAAAATACATTATTCATCACTCTATTAATAGTTTATTAATAAATATGATGTAAAATAATACAAAATGGAGGTTCATATGATAGAAGCACAAAATCTCAAAAAAGTATATAAGGTCGGAGAACTTGACCTTACGGTGATTGATGACTTTTCAATAACAATAGGTGAAGCTGAGTTTATTTCACTAATAGGTCCAAGCGGTAGTGGTAAATCTACTGTATTAAATATGCTTGGTTGTCTTGATACCCCTACAAGCGGTAAGCTTACTATAAATAATCAAAACATCTCAAATCTTGATACAACAAAACTTGCAAACTTTAGAGGTGAGCATATAGGCTTTATCTTCCAAAGCTTTAACCTTATACCTGTTTTAA
This sequence comes from Campylobacterota bacterium, assembly GCA_034716855.1. Taxonomy (GTDB): domain Bacteria; phylum Campylobacterota; class Campylobacteria; order Campylobacterales; family Arcobacteraceae; genus JAIOSF01. The sequence continues at coordinate 13,007 of JAYEKV010000041.1, forward strand.
CAGTATATGAAAATATTGAGTATCCTCTTATAATGATACAAAACCTACCTGAAGATAAAAGAAAAGAGAGAGTTGAAAATCTCTTAAAAGAGGTTGGGATGTTTGATCAAAAAGATAAAACTCCAGATAAAATATCAGGTGGTCAGATGCAAAGAGTAGCAATTGCAAGAGCACTTGTAACCAATCCTAAAATTGTATTTGCCGATGAACCAACAGCAAATCTTGACAGTAAAACTGCACATATGATAATTGAGTTGATGAAAAAGATACAAAAAGAACACGGTACAACCTTTGTATTTGCAACACACGATGAGAAAATTGTTGCCAATGTAGATAGACTTATTACTTTGGAAGATGGTAATATAGTAAAAGATGAAAGGGTATCATCATGAACAACATACTAAAAATATCATATAGAAACCTGAAAAGAAACCATAGGCGTACACTTCTTACAGCCAGTCTTATTACTCTTGGAGTAATATTTGTACTTGTATATACTGCCCTTTCTAGCAGTTTCAAGTCATATATGATAGGTCAAATTACAGACTCATCTATGGGACACATCCAAATACACAAAAAAGGTTTTGTAGCTTCTGTAGAAAATCTACCTTTAGATAAAAATCTAAATGAAAAATCTATAGAATATTTAGAGCAATTTTTAAAAGACAGCAAATATATTCAAAGCTACTCATACAGAATAAAATTTGGAAGTACTTTTTCAAATTTTGTAAGCACTACAAATATAAGACTAAATGCAATTAATCCAAATATGGAGTTTGAAACTCTACCGGCACTAAAAGACAGGCTGGTTGACTTTAAAGAATTAAAGCAGGGTCAAATTATTGTACCGGAACTAATTGCAAAAGGGATGAATGTAAAAAGTGGTGACCCAATAGTTCTTGTTGCTAACAATAAAAAAGGTAGTGTAAACGGTATCAACCTAAAAATTGCAGGACTGGTTGAAAGGATCAGTGGTCCTGGAGGAAGAGACGGATATATCCATATGGAAGATGCAAAAAAAGTTCTTCGTATAAAAGGTGTAGAGGTAAGTGAGATAGTTATAAGACTAAAAGACAATAGTATGCTAAAAGAAGCTATGAAAGAGTTAAGTCCAATATTGACAAAGCTAAACCAAAAAGACAAACCGGCCTTTGAGATACACACTTGGCAAAAACTTAGTCCATTTTACAATATAGTAAAAATGCTTGATATTATGAATCTGGCAATACAGATTATCCTTATATCTATAGTACTTATATCTATACTAAATGTAATGATAATGAGTGTATACGAAAGAATCAAAGAGATAGGAACAATAGCAGCAATGGGGACACCACCTAAAACAATTGTAAAACTATTTTTAACAGAAGGGTTACTTTTAGGGATATTGGGGGCTGTTTTAGGTGGAATAGTCTCACTGGCAATTGTTGAGATACTAAATATGGCACAGATAACCTATAGCTTTGGAAGACAAAGTAATCTTATACTAGAACCTGTTTTAGCTATCAAAGATGTTATAATAGTTGGAGTTATAGTAATAGTGATATCACTTATTGCCTCGATCAGTCCTGCCATAAAAGCTTCTAAGTTAGATCCAGTTGAAGCACTACGGTCAAATTAATTAACTTTACAAAGGAAAAAATATGAGAAATTTAACAAAATCAATAGTAATAGTAACAGCTTTAAGCACACTTGCACTTGCAGTACCAACAGCAAAAGAAAAGTTTAGTAAAGCAGATATAAATAATGACGGTATTTTAACTTCACAAGAGTTTTATAATGACCAAGCAAGAAAAATGGAACAAAAAACAAATGAAGGAAAAGCTTTAAAAGGTGTATCTACTGCTCCACAATTTGGGATGGTTGATAAGAATAAAGATGGGAAAGTTACTTTTAGTGAATACAATAAATTCCACAAAGTTAGACAACAGCAGATGAAAGAGATTAGAAACAAAGGGCAAAACTATTCACAAGGTAAAGGACAAGGTCTTGATGCTTTTAATAGATATGATAGAAACCAAGACGGTGTTATAGATAAAAATGAGTTTCGTCCACTATACAATAATCTAAATAGAAATCAAAACAGAGGTCAAAATAAAGGACAGGGTCAAGGGAAAGGACAAGGTGGTGGATATGGTAGGTAAAACACTACTAGCCACACTACTTCTTAGCACTACTCTATTTGCTGAAAATTTACTTCAGCAAATAGATAAAAAGATGGCACCAGGAAGCAGTGAAAGCTATAAAAAACTTATAAACATTGAGCCAGACGGTACTAAAAAAGAGTTCTTACTCTATCAGGCAAGAAAAGGCAGTGACAAAATGGTATCTGCTTTTTTAAAACCAGAATCAGAAAAAGGAAGAACAACTCTTAGAGTTGGAGATAATATGTGGCTTTATCTCCCTGAGGTTGGTCGAGCTATTAGGATAACATCTATGCAAAGTGTTATTGGAGGGGTATTTAACAACTCTGATATTATGAGACTTGATTTTGGAACTGAATATGATATAGTCAAAGAAGAGGATAAAGGTGAGTTTATTATTGTTGAAACAAAAGCAAAAACTGATACAGTTGCTTACGATAGACTTATAATGACTGTTGATAAAAAAACAACTACACCAAAACAAATCGAGTGTTTCACTTCAACCGGTATGCTTATAAAAACACTTTATTATAAAGATATAAAAGATTTTGGTAACGATATAGTAAGACCTGCTGTGATGGAAACAAAAAGCCCTCTTTACAAGGGATATACTTCTATTATGGTATATGGGAAGATCACTCCTAAACAGTTCAGTGATGAATCATTTACTTTAGAAAACCTCTCAAAAGTTGAGAACTTAAGAAGATAAATGAAAAAAATTCTTTTTAGTTCATTTGCTTTGGTAACATTGATTTTTGCCAGTGATTATGAATTTAGTTTTGATGAACTTGAAACAATAGAAACAAAATCATATGAATATAATGGTTATATAAAAAGTGAATATAAATATCAATCCATAAATAAAGAATCCCCTTCATATCCCACTAAAAATAAATCTAGTCAAGAAACTTATCTTGGTGAGCTGTTTTTAAACTATAAATACTTTAAAGATAAATATACTTTTCATATTGATGTTGCGGCAAATTATGAAAATATAGATCATAACAAAGATAATAAAACAACTCTACAGCAAGGGTTTATAAACTACAAATACAATAATAACCATCAATTTTATCTAGGTAAAAAAACACCAAAGTGGGGTAAAGGTTACTATTTTAATCCAACTGCCTTTATTGATAGAAAAAAAGACCCAAATGATCCAGAAGCCAGCCGTGAAGGTTTTACACAGATAAATTACCAATACAATAAAGTACTAAACTCTGATCTTAAAAATATAACTTTTAATATGGTCTATCTACAAACTTCAAAAGATACAAACGAATATCTTTATGGAGATGATTCGAATATTTTAGCACTTAAAACTTATATACTTTATAAGGATATAGATATAGATCTTATATATTTGTATAGTGATAAAAGTGAAAATAAAGCAGGGATAGATTTCTCTACTAATATTGAAACTAACTTTGAGATACACGGTGAATACGGAAGATATGACAACGGATACTATTCATATCTTCTAGGGTTTAAATATTTAACACTGAATGATCTTACAATTTTAAGTGAATACTATTTTCAAAATCAAACACAACAACAAAGCAGTCAATTTTGGGATGAAAAATACTTTATCAATTCATTGACACAAAAAGAACCTTTTGATATACTTTATACAAATATATATTTTAAAAATATTTTAAATATAAATGACAATTCCTTTCAAAACAAATTAGGATTTACATATAGTGGGATAAAAAATTTTGATTTAGATATATCTTTTACAAAAAACTGTGGCAAAAGATCAACAGAATTTAATAGCAAGCTTATAGACAGTACCGCTTGGATAAATGTCAAGTATAGTTTTTAAACTATATAAGGAGTAGATTTTGAAATATATACTTAATATAATATTTTTAATAATATCCATTATCTTTACTATCAACTTTATGGATAGTTCAAAAGAGCAGTCAATAGATACGCAAAAGCAGATCCTTATCAAAGAAGCTCAAACACACTTTTACAATCAGGTCAATACCCGCCACTGGAATGCTAAATTTGGCGGTGTTTATGTTAAACCGACAAATGATTTAAAACCAAATAAATACTTAAAAAACAATACTTTAAAAGTTGATGAGAACCTTACTCTTATAAAAATAAACCCTGCTTGGATGACAAGACAGCTTTCAGAACAACTTCCCTCAAGTGATTTTAATTTTCGTATAACAAGTTTAAACCCTATAAATCCAAATAATAAAGCTGATCAATTTGAAACAAAAGCACTAAAATTTATAGGAAAAACAAATAAAAAAGAATATTTTGAATTTCACAAGGATCAATTCAAATATATGGGTGCATTGGTTACAAAAAAATCATGCCTTTCATGCCATGCTTTTCAAGGGTATAAAGTTGGTGATATAAGAGGAGGTATAAGTGTATCTTTATCTAGCTTGCAATATAACAATATAATCGAAAATCTAACAAGTAAGAATACAATCATTAAATATTCTGTTATTTTGTTCCTTATAGCTATTAGTATACTTATTCATATACAATTTAGATCAAATGAACAACTGCATAAAATCGTAAAAAAAAGAACCCGTCAATTGGAATCAGAAAAGAACTATATAAATAGTCTCCTAGATACAAATCCAGATATTATCATCGTAACAAACGGTACAAAGATCATAAATGCGAACAAAAGTTTTTTTGATATATTTAAATATAGTTCTATGCAAGAGTTTTTAAAAGATCATGATTGTATATGTGACTATTTTGAAAAGTTAGACGGCAAGGATTTCCCAAAAGATAAAATTATTGATGGTAAAATATGGGCTGAGTATTTACTGGAACATTTAGACGCAAACCATATAGTACAAGCAAGAATAAACGATAGTTTATTTTACTTCAATCTCCATGCTGCTAGATTATCTAAAGATGAGATACTGGTTATTCTAACAAACATTACAGAGTATAAAAAACAAGAGGATCAATTAACTAAATCTGAAAAACTAGCTTCCATGGGTGAAATGATCGGTAATATTGCACATCAATGGAGACAGCCCTTATCTGTAATATCAACGGCAGCTACAGGCATAAAGATACAAAATGAATTTGGAAAATTAGACACAAAAGAACTTTATCGGCTTTGTGAATCTATAGATACAAATGCACAATACCTTTCAAAAACTATAGATGACTTTAAAAACTTTATAAAAGGTGATTCTAAGCCTATCGATTTTAATCTCAAAAATAATACGGGCAGCTTTATACAGATCATCGATTCATCAATAAAGAAATACAACCTACAAGTTATTTTAGATTTAGAGGAAGATATAAATATAAATGGATATCCAAATGAATTAATACAGTGTTTTATAAATATTTTCAATAACTCAAAAGATGCTATTCTTGAAAATAATATAGATGAAAATGAAAGATATATCATTATATCCCAACATATCAAAAATGACCAAGTTATCATTGAGTTTACAGATAATGCAGGAGGAATACCTCAAGATATATTACCAAAGATCTTTGAGCCATACTTTACTACAAAACACCAATCTCAAGGTACGGGACTTGGTCTTCATATGACATACAATTTTATAGTAAATGGTATGGGTGGAGAATTTAAAGCACAAAATGTAACCTTTGAACTAAACGACAAAACTTACAAAGGTGCAAAATTTACAATAATAATTGATATAGTAAAATAAAAATAATTCTTACGAATATTATTAAGATAGTTTTTTAGGTACTACTATTGTAAACTTAGCACCTAAATACTCTTTGTCTTTATATACTAAAGGTTCATTTCTAACAGTTAAGATACCTTTCATATGGTTAGTGACGATCTCATGAGACATATACAGACCTATACCAGTCCCTTGACTTTTATGTTTTGTTGTAAAGTAAGGCTCGAATATTTTATCTATAATATCAGATGGAACACCGCCACCATTGTCATGTATAGTAAATGCAACTTTATCATCAACTAAATATGATTTTGCCAAGACAATTTTCTCCTTTAGTTCCTCATTCTCTTTCAATACATCTTTAGCATTGTTAAAGATATTTACTAGTACTTGTATAAGTTCACCATCAAGCCCATACATATCAATATCTTGACAGTCTATTTGTATATCAATATAGTTACTCTTATATTGTGCATTCACAAGTTTTATAGACTTATTTATAATAGCTTCACTTTTAAACTCTGACTTCTCTTTATTTGGTTTGAAAAAATCTCTAAAATCATCTATGGTTTTAGTTAAATATTCAGTGGCATTTCCTATCTCATCCATATATCTGATCAAAGATTCATCAGTTAATATACCATACTCTTTTTCAACCTTAACACCACTTGAAGATGTTGAGATAATAGACAATGGCTGTCTCCACTGATGTGCAATATTTGATATCATTTCACCCATACTTGCCATTTTTGATTGTTGCATAAGTATCTTTTCATTTTCTTTTAAAGCTTTTTCAACTTCAACTTCTCTACTTATATTTAATTTTATAGCAACAAACTCAATAATCTTTCCATCATCATCAAATACTGGTGTAATAGAAGATTTTTCATATTGTCTATCACCTGTTTTAGAGATGTTTATAAAAGTACCTGTCCATTTTTTACCACTATATATTGTCTTTTTTAAATCATCGTAAAACTCTTTTGTATGTTCATTTGATTTTATAAGTGATGGTTTTTTACCTATTACTTCATCAAAAGTGTAACCGTATGAATCTACAAAAGCTTTATTTACATACTTTATCTTCTCTTCCGCATCTGTTACAACTATTATATTGTCACTGTTTTCAATTGTCTGCTTAAATCTTGCAAGCTCTTTTTGCTTTATATACTTGGAATATATTTCATAAACAATAAGTAAAACAGATAACACCAAAAGAATAAATAAGAGTACTACTAACATATGTTCTTTATTTATATTTTCATTAGAAAACTTGTCATATGAAAGAACCAATACTTTAATCTCTTCAAAAATACGAAGATTGTTGTTTTGTTTTACTATAATATCATAAGACTTAAAATAATTAAATATAATTGTACTATGTGCAATAAAGCTCTTTTCTTCTTTATTTTGTGGTTTGATATTTTTAATTATTTCAAGATACTTTTTATAATCTATATTTGGATTTTCATTTAAAGTTAAAATAGTTACATAAATATCAAACAGTTCTTTGGAAATAATATTTTCTTGTAACTTATTCATATATCTGTATGAATTATTTAATATTGCATTATATGATTTGAATTTGTCAAGAAGCTTTATTTTTGTCCCAAAAGATTCATTAAGTTCAATTGTTTTGTTATATATATCAGTCTCTTGAATAGATTTATTGGACAATATTATATCTAGTTGAATATTTAGATCATCTATATCTTTTTGGATAATATCATAGTTATGGTATTTTAATATATCTGACAAAAATAAATCAAATCTATTATTGATACTTGCTATATTATTAAGTTTTTCACTCAAATAAAAATAGTTTTCTACCTTCTCTTTTGTATCTTGCTTATTGTATGCCAAAAATCCAAGAATAATTAAAAATGCAGCTGCAAAATAAAATATCTTTTTCATCTATTTTTTATCCTCGTTTAATATACTTGGCATCTGACCTTCAAGTGATTTTAAAAAAGATACTATTTTTTGTATCTCATCCTCTGTTGGTACAACTCCCAATTGAATATCAAACATAACTTTTACAGCATTTTTCAGTTCATATACAGAACCATCATGAAAATAAGGTGCAGTTTTTGATATATTTCTAAGTGTTGGAACTTTAAAATAGTTTATATCTTCATCATTACCTGTGAGCTCATATTTCCCCAAAGACTTTACATCTGTTTTAAATTTTTTTACAACACCGACCTTTTGGAAAAGATTACCACCTATATTTACACCGTTATGACAGGAGATACATCCATACTCTTTAAAAAAAGCATATCCCTCTATCTGTTCTTGTGACATATAACTTTTATCACCTCTTAGATAATAATCAAATGGTGCATTTGGAGTAACTAAGGCTTTTTCAAATTGAGCTATTGCATCTGTAATTGTTTCAGGCGTAATACCCTCTTTATAAATTGACTTAAATTCTTTAACAAGTTCTTCATCTTTTCTAAGTTTTGAAACAACAGGCTTAAAACTCTCACCCATCTCCAATGGGTTTGTAATAGGACCGTGAGCTTGTTCTTGCAGATCTTTTGCTCTTCCATCCCAAAATTGTGCAATGTTATATCTGCTGTTAAAAACAGTAGGTGCATTTATAGGTCCTATTTGACCCTTTATACCTACAGAAAACTGCATATTATCATCACCGCCGTCATCAAGTATGTGACAACTTGCACAACTTACAGTATCATCAGCACTTAAACGAAGATCGGAAAAAAGTTTTTTACCAAGCTGTGCCTTAGCTTTATCATATGCAACTTCTAAAGGTATTGGAGTTATAAGCTCTTTTGCTTCTAATAAATATAACAACATAAAAAAAACTAAAAATACTTTCTTCATACTTACTCCACACTGCTGTAATGTAACTCTAACCCTTTAGATGTAGTCACAAAACCATTTATATTTATCTTTCCATCATGTACTAATTTGTGATGTTTCTTACATAATGGTATCAAATTATACTTGTGATTTTGATTGATATGACCGATAAATCCTTTATCATCACTGTTTTTTTGCTCTTGAATATGATGTACATCATCAACAGGAGCACCACAGATAGCACATGAGGCTATATATAGGTCTTTATTGTATGTGCTTGTTTTCTTTTTTGAAAGTCTCTCAATAGTATCATAATCGTCCGTAAGTCTTTTTCTTATATCGTTTGCGGTTTTTAAGAACTCTTTATCCATATGTAAAGACTTTGCAAACTCTAACCCATACATACTGCTACCACTTCCATGGGAGAGTTTTCTGTTGAATGTCAGCTTGTCATCCTCTTCATTGTAAAATACACTTAAGTGAAGGCAGATAATATTCTTTAGCTTCTCTATCTCAGCTATTTCAGGAAGCTGATGAAGGTGTGTAGCAAAAACAAATATAGACTTTAAAGATGCAAGTTTTAGTATAGCACTTGCTACGATGCTAACCCCGCTCATAGTTTCAGTACTGTGGCTTATCTCATCTCCAAGAACTAGTGAGTGTGTTGTGGCTCTATTGAATATATTTTTTAGCTCCAACATCTCAACTGCAAATGACGACAACCCTTTTGCAATATTGTCACTTCCTGATATTCTTGTAAATATCTCATCAAAGATACAGTACCTAAGAGATTTAGCAGGTACATAAAAACCAGCCTGAGCCATAATGACACAAATACCAATTGACTTCATCAATGAGCTTTTACCACTGCTGTTTATACCGTATAACAGTACTCCATGCATATGATTGTCTACCATATTTAAAGGTTTTGAGTTTTTTATTATGATATTTTCTTTTTGCTCTTTTGCGGCTTTGTTTAGATCGCCTAAGATTATATCATTTGGTACATACACCCCCTGCTCTTCTGCTCTTTCAATTATTGGGTGTCTTAACTCTATAGCTTCTATAAAGTTTGTTTTATCATCTGCTTTTACTATCTTTGGTTCTACAAAGTTGTATTTTTTAGCTGTTTTTATATTTGATACTGTTAGATCAACCTCTGCTATAAATGATACAAGGTCACTTAGCATAACAGCAAATTTCTTCTCATAATAAGAAACTTTTTCTTTAAATACCACTTTGTTCAATTCTATGATTTTTTGGATATTGTGTACATATTTATCTGATATAGTTGAAGTTAGAGAGTTTGTTATCTTTACACTTGAAGTCTGTACTTTTATATTAAAGTCTTTGAACAAATGCAAGTCATCATCTATAATTAAGTGTGATTCCAAAAGCTCTTGTTTTATAGTACTGTATCTGTTTTTTGTAAGCCCTATATAAAAGCCCTCTTTCCCAAGCCTCTGAATTGCTACATAGTTTTTATCTTCAGTACCTAAAAACTTCAAGATATGTGTTCTAAATACTTCTAGTTTATCTTCAAGTATCTCATTTTCTTTTAGGAGTTCATCTATTTTAGAGTCTATGCCTGATGCTACCATATTTGAGTCAATATCTTTTAACATAAACTTACCACATGAAGTAAGATCAAAAGTATCATCTATAGTTTTTAAAAAGATATTTATATCATCACTACTGCAAGGTGGTTTTACAAAATTATAATTCTCCATAAATACAACTATCTCTTTTATGGACTCCAAAGAGTCATATAGATAGTTTAGCTCAAAAGAGTGAAGTCTGTTTAATTTTATCCTTCTTGTTAGTCTCTCTATATCGTAGATGTTTGCCAAAGCATTTTCCATAGGTGCATGATAATCATAAAGATCTTTTGAAAGTTTATATCTTCTTTGAAGCTCTTTTTCATCTTTTATAGGATGGGTGAGTCTCTCTTTTAGAAGTCTTTTACCCATGGCTGTTGATGTATTATTTATAAGCTTCAACAGATTTGGCTGGTGTGGAGTTTCTAGTATATTTAACTGCTCTAAGGCATTGTTTCCAAGATATACATATTTGTTCACATCTAGTTTTATAGGAAGTGACAGCTTTTGGATGATCTTACTGTCATGTCCTATAACAAAATCTATAAGTATAGCCAAGGACTCAGAAGCTAAAGCATATCTCTCCATATTTAGATGCTC
>JAYEKV010000041.1:23927-26508 GCA_034716855.1 Campylobacterota bacterium
GATAGATTTGTTTTTTCTTGTAAGCTGAATATTTAAAAGTTCAGCTATCTCTTTTGCTTTTCCTATCTGCTCTTCATCGTTGTTTACTTCATAGGTTTCAAAAAATGTTCCAACTTCCATCAACACTACAGTATCTTTACCATATTTTGACTCGAAAAGTTGTTGAAGTTTAAAGTACTGTTCAGTAAGAAGTATACTTTTATCTTCAAGTATCTCTGATACTTCTGCTCTCATATTAAAGACCACATCCCCCTGAAGCACTGTTATGTACCTCTTTTAGTCCACACTCAGAACACTTATACTCTATCTCAGTTACACCGCTGCATCCTCCAGATCGAAGAACCTTAGCTTTGATAACATCAACTTTAAAAGTAGTGCCTGTATTTTGATCTTTAAATGTTTTTGATTCTGATCCGCAAGAGGGACAGATGCCCTGCTGTAGGTCTGCCAATCTGTCCTTTTTGGACTTAAAATATAACAGTGTACCAAACACTGCTATAAGAAAAAAAATAAGTAAGGAGATAACTGTATACATTAGTGTGCTACTGCTATATGATTATCTCGTAGTTTTTCATAGTCTCTTCAAGCAGTTTCATTGTATCTTTGCTTGGTGGAGTTAAAGGAAGTCTGTACTCTAACGAATCTATAAGCCCTGCAATATACATAGCACCCTTAATTGGAATCGGGTTTGCTTCTACGAACATAGATTTGTTTAAAGGATAAATAGTATCATTTATCTCTTTTGCTTTTGCATAGTCACCCTCTTGCACAGCTTTAAATATAGCACTTTTTAGATTTGGCACTAAGTTTGCCGTAACAGATATAAACCCTGCTCCACCTTGTACAAGCATAGGGAAATCTATAGCATCATCACCGCTGATAACTGCTAGATCAGGTCTTTGAGAAGTGATCTCTATACATCTCTCCAAGCTTCCTGTAGCTTCTTTTGTTGCATAGATATTTGGAATATCATCAAAAAGTCTTATAGTAGTATCAGCTGTCATATCTACAGCAGTTCTTCCCGGTACATTATAAAGCATCACAGGTATCTCTACAGCTTCTGCGATCGCTTTGTAGTGCTGATAAAGTCCCTCTTGTGTAGGCTTGTTGTAATATGGAGTTACAGATAGCAGTGCTTCTGCCCCAACATTTTGTGAGTGGATAGAAAGCTCTATAGCTTCGCTAGTAGAGTTTGCACCAGCTCCTGCTATTACCTTTACATCAGTACCCTTACAAGCATCAATCGCTATCTCTATACATCTTTTATGCTCATCCATACTTAGAGTTGCACTCTCACCTGTAGTACCAACCGGTACAACTGCATCCATACCTTGTGCTATTTGTCTTTTGATAAGTTTCGAGTAAGTTTCCTCGTCAAGTTTTCCATTTTTGAACGGTGTAATAAGTGCCGTCATAGCTCCCGTTAAGTTTTGCATCAATTTATCCCTTGTGAAATGTTTTACATTAATTGTAATAAAATATCCGCGATTATATCCAAAATGTTTATTGAGATAGCTGAAAAGAAAAAATGCAATTTGAAGTATTTTTTATATTTATAAAAACTGTGACGCAAACTATGACGCGGATTTGGTAAAGTTTATAAAATTGATATATTCTAATGTAAATATTAGAGTTAAATTAAAATATTACTAGTATATATAAAAAGGATTTTTTATGTCAATAGTTAAATATGAATCACTAGAAAGTAAATTAGTCACTATTAACAATGACTTTGTTTTACTTGACAAAGATGCAGCTCTAATATATGGAGTGGAAGCTAAAAAGTCAAGACAACAACTTAAGCGAAATATTGATAAATTTCCTAAAACTTATGCTTATCAATTAGACGATACTCAAGTTAATATATTGGTGTCACAAAATGTGACCCCTTCAAAACAAAACTTTGGAGGTACAAATCCTTGAAATTCATGTTAAGATGATTAAAGAAAATAAATTACAAAATGCAATACTTTTTCAAAATAAGAAAAAAGTTTGATAAAGTTATAAAAATAAGATAGGGGAACTCTATGGATTTAACTAAAAGTGAGATAAATAGTAAGATTTTTGAGATAAGAGGTGTAAGAGTAATGCTTGATAGTGATTTAGCAAAACTTTATCAAGTTGAAACTAAGAATTTAAATAAAGCTGTATCTAGAAATATAAAAAGATTTCCATCTGACTTTATGTTTCAACTTAGTGATGAAGAGTTTGAAAATTTAAGGTTCCAAATTGGAACCTTTAATATTAGCTTAAAAAATAGAAAATATAATCCTTATGTGTTCACAGAGCAAGGAGTATCTATGCTCTCTTCAGTTTTACGAAGTGATATAGCCATAGAAGTAAATATCCAAATAATGAGAACATTCGTAGAGATAAGAAAATATGCCCTTACGCATGATGAACTAGCTCAAAAGATAGAGGAGCTAGAAAAAAGAGTATCAAAGGGTGAAGAGATAGATAGTAAGATCATGGAAGTTTTAACAGAACTAATCAACAAACAAAATGAACAACAACTTTTAACACCATCTAAAACAGATGGGAAGATTGGGTTTGTGAAATAATAGAATTGACTAAAATAGTT
>JAYEKV010000042.1:0-26368 GCA_034716855.1 Campylobacterota bacterium
CCCCTTAATATCATCATCTATATCCATAATGAACTCAATATTTTCTTTTAAAAGCTGTGGCTTTATCATATTGTATATTCTATTAACTTCTTTTCTTATATTAAATACAGATCTTGTTTTATTTTTATTAAAATAATTTTTAAAATCATCTACAGTCTCATTCATAAATGAAATGGAACTGTTTATTTGTTTAATATGATTTAACATCTCATCTTTATCGACTTCATCCAATTTAAAATAAAATTCCATACTAGTAACATTAACCGAAATTGCATTTAATGGTTGCTTCCATTGGTGTGTTATCGCACTCATCATCTCACCCATTGCAGCAAGTCTAGAGTTTCTTACAAGTATATTTTGCTGTTCTAGTCTTTTACTTGTCTCCTCTTCAACCTTGTCCGCCAATTCTTTATTTTGATTGGATAATGATAAATGGGTATTGACTCTTGAAATTAGTTCTTTTACTTTAAAAGGTTTTGTAACATAGTCAATACCACCAAGGTCGTAAGCTTGTTCTATGGTCTCTTCATCTGACTTTGAAGTTATAAATATTACAGGTATATCTTTTGTCTTTGGCTCCTCTTTTAACATTTTACACAGATCAAATCCATTAAGTGACGGCATAACTATATCCAAAAGAATTAAATCAATATTTTTATCTTTTAATATTTTTAAGGCATCATATCCATCTGTAGAAGCAAATACTTCATATCTATCTAAAATATCAACTAATATATCTAGATTTGAAGGTGTATCATCAACTGCTAAAATTGTTTTATATCTATTCATATAGGTCTATCCCACCTTTTTTAATTTCATTTATTACATATTATAAAAATAAAAAGTGAGATTATGGTGAACTGTTTTGTTGTAAATAAATTAAAGTATATAATTTAAACTTACAGAATAGTTTTTTGCTCCTGTTCTATATGAAGAGTCTGCGTAGGGAAAGCAAAACTTGAGCCATTTTGCTCTACTATATTCATTATTTGAAGATTTGTATCTTCTAATACTTTCATATATTCACCCCAGTGTGTTGTTTTTGTAAAGTAATAACAGAACAGATCTAAAGAACTGCTTCCAAAACTTGTAAAATATATATGTATTGTATCTTGATGAATATCGGGATGATTATGAAGCATTGATTTTATATCGCTGACTATTTTTTTAACAGTTTCGCCGTTTGTATCATATGTAAGACCTACATTCATCTTAATTCTTCTTTTGCCCATTCTTGACCAATTCAAAATTGCACTATTTGCCAATACTGCGTTTGGTACGGTTACTTGAGCTTGAGCAAAGGTTCTTACCTTTGTACTCCTTATACCAATTGACTCTATAGTACCTTCTACATCGGGAGTAAGTATCCAGTCCCCTACTTTGAAAGGTTTATCTGTAAATATCACAAGTGATCCAAACAGATTTGCCGCAGTATCTTTTGCCGCAAGTGCAAATGCCATACCAACAAGACCAAGAGAAGCCAAGAAACCACTTACATTGTATCCCCACTCTTGAACCAAAACTATAATACCAATAACAATGATAAAAAACCTTACCGATTTTATCATAAAATTAGCCACATCATTACTTATCTTATCTCCAAACCTGTTTGTTATCTTGTGTATATGAATAGATAGATGATTGAGTATAAGTACAAATGACCAAAAAACTATTATAATAAATGCAGATCTTAATATATGATCTAAAAGTATACTTATATCATCACTAAGAATAAGTACTGATTTTGCCAATACTGCACCTATAACTATAAACATATAATCAACAGGCCTCTTTATAGCTTCAAAAATAGCATCATCGTATTTATTGGCAGTTTTATTTACTATTTTATAAACAGTTTTTCGTAAAGCCACTCTAAAAATCTGAAAAAACAAAAAAATAGCTATAGCTGCTATATACATATTTATCTCTATATTAAAAATTTCCATTATCAACACCTTTTAAAAATAAATAAGATTATAGCAGATTCAAACTATATATTTATAGATACAAATAATAGAGTCTAATTATTTTGTCATATTGTAAATATAATTAAAAAATTATATAATGATAACAAAATAAAAAGGAATACAAATGAAAAAATTTTTTATCTTATTAGCAGGTTTGTTTATGGTGGCATCTCTTAGTGGATGTGGCGAAAAAACAACTGGTGAAAAACTGGATGATGCAGTTGATTCTACAAAAGAGGCATCTAAAGATGCTTGGAGTGATGCAAAAAAAGCTATAGGTAATTAGTATGTTAAGATTAATATTAGCTATTTTAGTACCTTGGCTTAACTTTTTTACTATAGGTAAACCTATATCTGGTATTATCTGTTTAATACTACAACTTACGCTTATTGGGTGGCTTCCTGCTGCATTATGGTCAGTGTACTCATTAAGTCAGTATAAAACAGACAAGAAGATTGATGAGGCTTTAAATTCAAAATAAACAATAAAGGGAAACAATGAGAACTTTAATCTATTCAGCTTTTCTGTCAACATTTATTATCTTAACAAATACAGGATGTGTAGGCACTATATATTCTGCTGCAGTAGATGAAAGAAATGTAAAAACAATAGCAAGTGATACCTCAATCGAATTAAAGATATTGAAAAAACTCTCACAAAAAGAATCATCTGACTTGATTGATCTATCAGTTACAAGTTACGAAGGAAATGTATTTTTAGTAGGAGAGTATGAAGATACTACTCAAAAAAGTAGATTTATCTCTGCTGCAAAAAATATTCAGGGTGTTAAAAGTGTTGACAGTTACTTAAAAAAGTCAGTTAAAAACCACCCGTGCAATACAAAGAAAAACCTTGCTATAACAGCAAAAGTAAAAACAAATTTAATTGGTGATAAAACAATTTGGTCAACAAATGTAGATGTTAGTACAATGCAGTGTGAAGTTGTACTTTGGGGTACAGTAGGAACAACTGAAGAGATTACAAAATCAATAAATCATGCAAAAAATGTAGATGGTGTAAAGTCTGTAAAATCATTCCTAAAATCTAAAAAATAAAAAGAGAACATCTATGATATTTTGTCATAGATGTTTATAAATGGTTATTTCCTAACACCGGAAGAATAATCTACTATATATGAAGCTATATCATCAAGATGACATATATCTTTTACTGCTCCTGCTTTTATTGCTTGTTGGGGCATTCCAAAAACGACACAGCTTTCTTCATTTTGAGCTACAGTATAAGCATTGTTATCCATCATCTCTTTCATAGCGATGGTACCATCATCACCCATACCTGTCATCATAACAGCCATAGCACCACCACCTGCTGAATTATTTAAACTTCTAAACATAACATCTACACTAGGTTTATGTCTGCTTACTTTTGGTGCATCTAATAATTTTGCAATATAATTTGAGCCTTGTTTTTCTACTATTAGATGCATATTTCCAGGTGCCAGATATGCTTCCCCTCTTTGTAGTATGGCATCAGAAGCTAACTCTTTCACATTTACAGCTGAATGATCATCTAGTCTTTGCGCAAAGGAACTAGAAAAACCATAAGGTATATGCTGAGTTATTACGATAGGGGGAAGACCAGCTGGTAATTTTTTAAATACTTTTAATAGTGACTCCACACCACCAGTTGAAGATCCTATGCCGATTATTTTACCACCTGGCATCAATGCAGGATTTTTAGGTAGTACTTCATCAGGATGTACTTTTCTTTCTGATAAACCATCTGATAGATCAACCTTTTTTACTTGTTGTTCAACAGGTTTAATTGGTTTTGGTTTTTTAATAGTATATCTACTTAGTAAGAATGTAAGATTCATTAATGATGTTTCAATTCGGTTATTAAACATACTCATAGCTTCACCCAACTGTGGTTTTGGTATAAAACCGACGGCACCATCATCGAAAATATCATTACCTCTTACACTTTCACCTGATATAACAACTGCCGGCATTGGATGTAGTCTCATTAGATTTCTCAAAAAAGTCACACCGTCCATTTTTGGCATATTTATATCTATTGTTACTAGATCAGGTTCTAATTGCTTTATCTTCTCTCTTGCTTCAAAAGCATCTGCAGCTGTATCAACAACTTCAAAATCTTCCAAATTATTAATCATATCCTTAATAACTTTTCTCATTGATACAGAATCATCTATTACAAGTACAGTATACATATTAATTATCCTAAATTAAAAGAATTCCATTTCCATAGTTTCTTCGTGAGCTTTTTTGTCATCTTCATCAAATACACCTGTACCACTAACATATTCAGCAGTTGCAGGCTGTCTGACAGATATTTCTGTTTGAAGTTTTTTCTCTTGACTTGCAACTTCAATTGAAGCAGAGCTGCTTTCAACGCTTTTAATAAAGGTTTCAAATCTATTACCAAGCAAGATTACCCTTCCCTCATTTCCTCTAGTGTGATCAGAAATTATCCTAAAACCTTCGGATTGACAAAAAGTGTGTGCAAATTCTACATTTCTATGACCAATACTTTTTGAAGAAGATCCAATATTCATAATATCTGCACCGCCAGATATCTTAGCCGCCATATTTTCTTTTCTACAACCCAGCTTATACATCTCATTTAGCATAGCTTCCACTGAATATAATCCATACTTCATATCTTCATTAGAGTTGTCTGTTGCAGGGAGTAAAAAGTGATTCATCCCTTTTATATTCAGATTTTTATCAAAAAACATAATTGCAACACAAGAACCAAGTAAAGTTTTAAATGCTATACCATCACTATCTTTTGCTACGGCAAATTCACCGCCAATAACAGTATGTGTAGGCATCCCCTTTACTATTTGTGTGATTCTAGAAATTGAAGTTTTTTCTATACTACCATCTTTATGACCAACAGTAATCATTATATATCCCTGACTTTTACAAAAATATTTTGACCGACTCTTTTAACATAATTTATAAGATCGTGTGGATTTTCTGAATGTCCAATATATAAAGTACCACCAATCCTAAGGTGCCTGAACAGTTTCTTTAAAATATTATTTTGATCCTCAACAGAAAAATATATCAATACATTTCTACAAAATATTACATCAAATTGATGGTCAGAAAAAGGATAAACTTCATTATTCAAATTCATTTGTCCATAAGTTATCATATCTTTAATATCATCATTAGCTTTTATTAAGATATCATCTCCTGCCAAACCTTTTTGTACTCGTCTTTTAAAATACTTTTGAGGTTTAATCCATTCAGGAAACTCTTTTGAGCTTTTCTGATAACGATATATACCATTTGCAGCTTGCTGTAGTACATCAGTATCAATATCAGTTGCTATAATACTTGCTTTCATAAAAGGGTCACACTCTTTTACAGTCATTGCCATAGAGTATGGCTCTTCACCTGTAGACGCGGCTGAACAATACATTTTAATCTCTTGATCGTTTTTTACAAATTCTGGAAGAACTCTCTCTTTTAGATCAGTAAAATGAAAATCTTCTCTAAAGAAATGGGTTTTGTTTGTGGTGAAAGTATTTATAAATTCAGTAGCATAAGCACCATTAGCTATCTCATCTAAAAGCAGATCTAAATTGTCACCTTTAAAACCTGTGTTTCTTTTAAGTTTATCAAGTCTATTATTGATCATGATATCTTTATTCTCTGTAAGGGTAATACCTGTCAAAGAATAAAGTATCTCTTTTACTTTATCATGAATATGATTGTTTCCACTCATAATTTTAAAACTACGAAGCTACTAAATTTGTTTTTGAGTCTAAATGTCTAGTTTCAACTTTCTTTTGAGCTTCTATTACACCCATTATATCTAATATAAGCCCGATACTACCGTCACCTCTTACAGTCGCAGCACCTATACCTTCAACACTTCTAAAGTTTTTATCAAGTGGTTTTACAACCACCTGATGCTGATGAAGGAATTCATCTATAAAGAATGCAACTTTTATATTACCTGACTTAACAACTATTAACATACCCTCTTCTAATCTTGCATGTTTAGAAGGTATATCGAATAATTGATGTAATCTAACTACAGGGATAAATTCTTCTCTTAGCATTAGAAGGTCTTGAGTACCGTCACCTATCTTTTTGATCATATCAGATGTAGGTTGTAAAGACTCTACGATTGAACTTAAAGGAAGAATATACTTCACTTCACCAACAGCAATATCAAGACCATCAAGAATAGCAAGTGTAAGTGGTAACATAATCGTAATTGTTGTACCAACTCCAAGCTCCGTATCAAGTTTTATTATACCGCCAAGTTTATTGATATTTGTTTTTACAACATCCATACCAACACCTCTACCAGAGATATCTGTGATTTCATCAGCTGTACTAACACCTGCACCAAATATTAACATAGCTTTTTCATTGTTATCCATTTGTGCATACTGGTGTTCGTCAATTATTCCATTATCTAAAGACTTTTGTGCTACTCTATCAGCGTCTATACCTTTACCGTCATCTTTAATAGTAATGATCATTTGACCGTTAGATTGCTCAGCAGCAATAAGTATAGTACCTGTCTCATCTTTACCAGAAGCAGCTCTCTCATCAGGTGTTTCAAGTCCATGGTCAAGTGAGTTTCTAATAATATGCATCAATGGATCTGTTAATCCTTCAATCATAGCCTTATCAATCTCAACAGTATCTCCAAGGTG
Source organism: Campylobacterota bacterium (assembly GCA_034716855.1). Classification (GTDB taxonomy): domain Bacteria; phylum Campylobacterota; class Campylobacteria; order Campylobacterales; family Arcobacteraceae; genus JAIOSF01. The sequence goes on from JAYEKV010000042.1 coordinate 6,638, forward strand.
TTCAAAGTTAACTTTTTTACTAAGTTTTTTAGATATATCTCTTACAACTTTAGGGAATTTAGAGTAAATTGATTCCATAGGTACCATTCTGATACTCATAATTGAATCTTGCATCTCTCTAATATGTCTTTCAAGTAAGTCAAGTCTTTCTAATACTGAACTTCTTACTTTTGCATTTTCAATAGTTGTACTATACTGTGTAAGCATCGCATTTGTAATAACCAGATCACCAACATTGTTCATTAAAAGATCTATCTTGTCAAGATTAACTCTAATTGTGCTTGTTGCAGCTTTTTTTGAAGTAGGAGCTTCTTTTTTTGATTTTGCAGCAGGAGCTGCAGCTTTAGGAGCTTTTACCTCTTTTGCAACAGGTTCAGGCTCAGGTGTCTCTTCCTTTGCAGCTTCAGGAGCTTTTTCAATTTGTGCATCAGGTGTAATACTTTCCATGTCATCAAAGAATCCAAAGTTATCATCACTTGCATTGTTATCTAATTCTGCAGCTTCTTCTCCAAAGAATCCCCAAGCACTATTTTGTGCAACGGAAGGAGATTGTGTCCCACTAGATGCCGGTGCTTGCTCTGCCTCTACAGGTGCCGTTTCAGCAGCAACATCAACAGCAGATTCAGCCGATGATGGAGTTTCACCGTTCATATAACCTCTAATTGTCACTAAAAGTTCCGATGTCATCTCTGTGAATTTATCTCTATCAATCTCTTCATCACATTCCATTTGAAGGATCTCTTTCATCACATCCAATCCATCTATTAATGTACCAGCCATTTCCGGGATAAACTCTATCTGATGATTTCTAAGCTTGTCCATCATATTTTCTACATCATGCGTAAACTCTGCAAAATATGCAAGCTCTACAGAAGCACCACTTCCTTTTAATGTATGAACATCCCTAAATAACTGACCCATTTCGTCATCAGTTAAAGATCCATTGTTTTCGGCTTCTAATAGAACATTATCAGCTGATTCAAAAAGCTCCTCTGCTTCTTCTAAAAACATATCCCTGTACATTGATATATCAAAACCTGACATCTTACACCTCTTTGTTCTATTTTATTTTAATTTATTTATTGTTTCTTACTTAATACTATGTTAACAGCTTTTAAAAGTTGATCCGGCACAAATGGCTTAACTATCCATCCACTTGCACCGGCAGCTTTTCCTTTTGACTTCATATCATCACTTCTTTCTGTTGTCAACACTAGAATTGGTATTTTCTTGTATTGTGCCAGTTTTCTAAGCTCTGAAACTAAAGTAAGCCCATCCATATTAGGCATATTAACATCTGTTATGATCAAATCAAAGACTGTGTCTTTTGCTTTTTCCAGACCATCTTCCCCATCAACAGCTTCTATCACATCGTTATATCCACCTTCATTAAGAGCATATGATAACATATCTCTTAACATTGTAGAGTCATCAACAATTAACAACTTCATCTATTTCCCCTTAAGTAAATTCACAATAAACTATATCATATAACTATAACCAAAGTTATATTAAAATAATATAAAAATTATATTTCTTATAAACCAGACATAGCAAGTTCTATTCTGTCCTTGCTTATCTTTAAAACCTTTACTTTTATCTGATCATTTTCATTAACTACATCTTTGACATTAGAAACACGCTTTTTTGAAAGTTTAGATATATGAAGAAGACCTTCTCCCCCTTTTTCTAATTCAACAAATGCACCAAAATCAGCTATTCTAACAACCTTACCGCTAATTATATCATCTACATTATATAGCTTTGTAAAGTCTATAGTCTCTTTCTTCTGAAATGACCTTGCATTTGAAGAGATATTTCTAATATGTTCAGCTGCACCTTTTATATTGTCTTTATTATCACCTGTAATTTTAACATTACCTGTTGCTTTGTCAAGATCAATTGATACACTGAATTTTTCAATAATCTCTCTAATCACTGATCCTGCCTTCCCAATCACAGCTAATACTTTACTTGGATCGATACTAAACTGTTCAACCAATGGTAATGCCTCACTTGGAACAATATTTTGTGCTGCATCCTCCATTAAGTTTAATATATGAACTCTTCCCTCTTTTGCTTGAAGTAATGCTTCTTTTAATACATCAAGTTCAATACCTCCAAGTTTTATATCCATTTGAAGTGCTGTAATACCATTGTTTGTACCTGTAACTTTAAAGTCCATGTCACCGTCATGATCCTCTAGTCCCATAATATCAGTTAATACAACATACTTATCACCTTCAAAAACACCACCCATAGCAACACCTGCAACAAGTGAACTTACCGGTACTCCGGCTGCTTTAAGTGCCAATGAACCACCACATACAGTTGCCATAGATGAACTACCGTTTGATTCAAATATTTCTGATACTAGTCTTACCGTATCTGTATAATCTTTATCAATCGATGACTCTAAAGCTCTTTTTGCAAGATTACCGTGTCCTAATTCTCTTCTGCTTACTCCAAAGATCGGTTTTGCTTCACCTACACTAAAGCCAGGAAAATTATAATGAACCATAAAGTTTTCATTTAGAGCCTCTTTTCCAGTAAGTACCTCATACATCTGTGCATCTTTATTATTACCCAAAGTTCCAACAACTAAAGCTTGTGTTTCACCTCTTGTAAATAAACAACTGCTGTGAGCAGAAGGCAGTATGTTAGTTTCTATGCTTATAGGTCTTACATCTTTAGGCCCTCTTCCATCTGCTCTTAGATTTTCATTGATGATCATACCTCTAACTTGTTCTTTTTTTACCGTCTCTACAGCTTTTTTAATCATATCTAATTCTATACTATTATCAACACAATATGTATCTACAATAAGTTTTTTACATATATCTGATAGTTCACTTGATCTTTCTTTTTTAGCCATAACCTTGATAGCATTCTTGATCTCATCTAAATAATTATCTTTAATATAGTCTAACAATCCATCATCTACAGATTGTTCCAATAATTCAACTTCAATCATTTGAGATGATGCAAAATCAAAGCTCTCCTCATAAACTTTATTAGTCTCCATAATATTATCTGCAGCAAGTCCTATAGCTTTTACCAGCTCATCTTCATTCATATCATTAATGTGGTGTATCTTTGAAAAACTTTCAATATCAACTTCTATCATTTCACTAGACGATATTGTTTTCATCTCAATCATCAAAAGTTCATTAGATGTACCTGCCACATAAAGATCAAGAGTTGACTCCTGCAGTTGAGGCAATGTTGGATTTACAACATATTCACCGTCTATTTTGGAAACTCTTGTTGCACTCACAGATTTTTTAATAGGTAAATCAGAAACAAATAGTGCTGCTGATGCTGCATTTAATGCCATAGTTTGAAGATCTGCTTCTTTATCAACACTTAAAACCATAACTGTTATAGTTGTTGGATAAACATAACCTTTAGGAAATAATGGTCTTAAACTTCTATCAATTACTCTAGAAGTTAGTGTTTCAAAATCGCTTGGCTTACCTTCTCTTTTTATAAATCCACCTGCAAACTTAGCAGCAGCATATGTTTTTTCTATATATTGAACAGTAAGTGGTGTAAAGTCCTCAGAAACAGGGTTATCAAATTCACTTACAACAGTAGCCATCATAACTGTTTTTCCTACTGTTAATAAAACAGAACCATTACTCTGTTTGGCTACTTTGTTAAATTCAAAAACCTCTTTTTTATTATTTAAATCCAATTCACATATTGTTGACATCATTTTCCTTTTTATATTTTTAGTTTTTTTATATCTTCTAAATCTATATCTATCAACTCTTCATAATAAAAATCAATAGATACAAAATGTTCAGGTGCCTGAACATAGTAGAGGTCATCAGCTATAGACTCTATATCATTTACAGTAACACTAGGTAGAACTGGTACTGCTACACATATAGATTTTGCATTTTTATTTATAACTGATTTTATACAGGCCATCATGGTAAGTCCTGTATTAAGACCCTCATCTACAAGCAAAACATTAGCTCCATCAAGTTCAATCAAGTCATCTGAAGACCTATAGTTATTTTTGTATTTTTCAATCTCTGTTAAAAACTGTACATTTGCATCATTATATAGATCTTCTAATTTTAAACCAAAAGATTTCATAAGTTCCTCATGTATAACTATCTCGCCTGTTTCTGTTATTATAGCTATTTCACACTCATTGTTTTTAGATGTAAATATTTTTTTTGTAAATAGATAATCAAAGTCTCCATTTAACCTATTTGCTAATTCATAAGCAATAGGTACACCACCTGAAGATGTAGCAAGTATGATCCATTTTTCCTGCATCATCTCTTTTATAGGAAGAATATTACATAATTGCTCAAAAGCATCATGTCTGTCTTTGAAGATTAATTTATCTATTTTCAATTATTCACTCCTTCGATTCAACTCAAAAACATGATTTAATTCTAATAGTTGTTTAAGATCAAATTCAACATATACTTTCTTTTGTCGTAATGCTAAAGTGTTATTGACTGTTGTTGTATCAGTAGGTACAAGTGCATCTATAAACTTCAAACTCATATCCCAACATTTTTTCTTAATATATAGGGCAAGTTCTTTTTTAATATTATTGTTATTGTATATATCATACTCTTCTTGGTATGAAAGCATATAGTTTTGTGTCAAATCATATGCAAGTTTATAGGTTAATGTCTCTTTGTCATTTATATCATTAACAAAATCATCTTCAAATAGATGATATAACTCAAAATATAATCTACTGTAATCATAAGTAAACTGAGTAGTAGATGATGAGAATCTATCATACTTATGATTATATAAAATTCTGTTTCTCAAGATTCCATAATCATAAAAAATAGATAGATCATTAAGAAGATCATTGTTTTCATAAACATCTGTGATTTCATTGTATATGTATGCCTGTTCTATTTTATGATTTACTATCTCTTCTAAACTATCTATATCATAAAATGATTGTTTTAATCCCATAGTCAAGTTCTTCTTTGATTTTACAATCTCAAATAAACCAAGATCACTGTTACTATTATTCACCCCATAGATATCGCCGCTTTCTTCATAAGAACTTGTATATGTATATGAGGTATAAAGATTCATTGTATGTAAATAATTTTCATACGGTTTTATAAGATCTGTACTTAAAGATACAACATGTGCATTTTCACCATACTTTGCATCTTTAAAATTCTGTCCATTGAAATTATCATAATCTATGGCTGTATATTGTATATTTTCTGCCAAAGTAAGATTTAGATAATCATCAAAAAAGCTCATCGTATATGAAATAGGTATATAAAGATCAAAAATCTGTGCATCAATACCTGTTTTTCTAGTTTTATTTATATACTGAATATCCATAGAATAGATAAGTTTGTCAAGTAAGATATTATCACTGTACTTATGTAGTGTTAACGATGGAATTTGCTGCAATATCTCATCGTTATTATCCAACGAAAGATTGTCATAGTATTTCATCTCTAATTCACTGTAGATCTCATTTGTATTGTAGAAGTATTTAACTTCAGATTTAAGGTTTTTGTCAATAGATACAAAACTATCACTATCATATTTTGTATTTATATAATCAATATCATTTGCATTTTCCAAAGAGATCAACAGTCCATCTGAACTACTCATACTTGAAAATAGTTTAGTTCGTATATAATCTAAAGTAAAACCATGATGTTTATCATTCTGCAATAAAGCTTCTTGTCTATATTCATTTTGTTCTTTGAATACACCTGCTTCTAAGTTCAAGTGTGAAAAATATGAGTCAGCGAGCCTATATCTTAAAGTATGTCCATGACCTCTTTTTGTTCTAATTTGTGGTATATATTCAAAATCATAATTTAAAGCAGGTGCATAATAGATCGGCTGTGCATAAAGCAAACCTTCTTTTTTTCCATAACCTATTGTTGGTCTTAATAGTCCGCTTTTTCTTGTTCTATCAGTAGAGAAACCAAAATATGGACTATATAGGATTGGCATATTTTTTATATAAAGTGTTGTGTTATATGTGTTTATCCATTTGGATTGTGTATTATAATCACCTGAACTAAACCCTATACTCCAATCAGGATCATCACAGTCACAACTAGAAAGAGTCGAGTTTGTAAGATTATAAGTATCGTCAACCCTCTTTGATTCTTGAGAATTAAACCAAATTTCATTCTTATTGTCAATAACTAATAAAGGATTTGATTTGCTTATTTTTTTTCCCAGATCAATAAATGCATATTCTGAGTAACTAACAAGCTCATTGTTTTTTACAATACTCACTCCGCCCTTTAATTCCATGGTTGAATTTATTTTATCATATACTAAACTATCTGCCGTTATATAATAGCTTGAAGAATAAGCTGTTACTTTTCCTGTTGCATTTACGATTTCATTATTTGAAGTTAGTTGTTCTGAAAGAATCTGTATAGGTTCATTTTCAGAAAGAAGCTCAGCGGATGCAGTTATACATTGTATAACTATTAAGGTTGATATTAAAAATTTTCTATTCATTAACTACTAGTGTTTTACCGAATTTATCGTGGAATGTTTGTTTTGAGTCAGTATAATAAGCCATTAAAAACCCTATGTAAAATAAAGCTTCACTTACTATTCTTCCCGCAGATCGTACTAAAGAGTTCATAAAACTCACTTTACCAAAATTATCATAGTCTATAACTCTGATCTTAGCAACTATTTTACCTAAAGTAGCCCCATAGTACCAAATAAAAAAAGTCTGATATATAAACTTTAATGCAACTATCTCAAAAAAAGCTTGATTCATCAAAGATGTTATTACCCCAAGATCACCGCTTGCTGCTGATATTTGTTCCCATAATAGTACTAAAACTATCAAAGTTATCAATAAATCATCAATAATAAAAGCTTTCAATCTTGAACCCATTGAAGCTAATTGCAGATTATCCATATCAACTTGATTATTAATATCCATTTTTTAGCCTATTTATTTAGTGCTTGATATGCTATATCGGTTCTACATTTTTTACCTGCAAAATGAACCTGCCCACATAAAGCATAAGCTCTATCTCTAGCAGTTTTAATATCATCACCGAAACCAACACATAGTAATACTCTTCCTCCTGTAGCAAATAGAGTTTCATCTTCTTTAGAAACACCTGCATAAGAGATATGAGAATTAGCTGCTAATACTTCATCATGAATATCATCTACAATGATCTCTGCTGGCTCACTACTTCCATAAGGATAGTTTCCACTTGCCATAACAACTGCAACACCGTATTGATCTTTGATCTTTATATCTAATTTATCCAACTGCTTTGTTGCACCTTTATAAAATAGATCTGAAACTGGTGTTTCTAACAGTGGCATAAGTATCTCACACTCAGGATCACCGAATCTTACATTGTATTCTAAGATAATAGGTTCACCATCTACAACCATAACACCGATAAATAGTACACCTTCAAAAGGAGCACCCTCTTTTTTCATACCTTCTAGTGTAGGTTTTATAACTCTATCTTCAACCTTTTGGTAAATATCGTCATTTACTAAAGGTGTGGGAGCATATGCCCCCATACCACCTGTATTTGGTCCGGTATCACCGTCCCCTACTCTTTTATGATCTTGTGCTGCAGGAAGTACTTTATAGTTTTCACCGTCACAAATAGCAAAAATAGAAAGTTCATAACCGTCTAAAAATTCTTCTACTATTACATTGTTACCGGCATCACCAAAGCTTTCTCCACTTAGCATACCTTTTACAGCTTCTTTTGCTTCATCTTTTGAAGTTGCTATTATCACACCCTTACCGGCACAAAGGCCATCTGCTTTTACAACAATAGGTGTTCTTTTCATAGAATCTATAAAGTTATTAGCTTCATCTTCACTAGAAGTTTCTATAAATGCTGCTGTAGGTATATTATATTTTTTAAGTATGTTTTTCATATATACTTTACTTCCCTCTAGCTGAGCTGCAGCTTTAGAAGGACCAAATATAGTAAGTTCATTTTCTTTAAATATATCCACAACACCATCTACTAGCGGCTGTTCAGGACCTACAATCGTAAGTTCTATATTATTCTCTTTTGCCCATTGTGCCAACTCATTATAATCTTTAATATTTATATTTGTACCTATGTTATCTGTAGCTCCATTTCCAGGCATGAAAAACATGTTATGTTCTTGCTCCTCTTTAGATATTGCTAATCCTATAGAGTATTCTCTTCCACCACTTCCAAGTATCAAAATATTCATTAATGTAAACCTTATAATAATTTATTTAAACCCCAAATAGCCGTTATTCAAAGGCGGCCCTAAAAGCCAAAGTACTGCAGTTGTGAACATAGCTTCAGGAGCATCAGTCACCATCTCTAACCAAGAGTAGGAAGTGCTGCACACCGCTATAATTACAAACAACCACATAAAAATAGTATCGGACCCAAAAATATGAAAATCCCGAACTATCTAGGTTAAGGGTATTGTATCTAACATTTAATTAAAAGGAATTGATTTACCGGACAATAAAGATGTTTAAGATATAATAGATATAACAAAGCTATTAAACAAATAGGAAATTTAAAGGATTTTTAAATCGTGAAAAACAATAAATTTGATTTTACAGCAACAAGTGATAACTGTATCAAATGTGGTAAATGTAAACCTGTATGTACAATTTTCAACATTAATCAAGATGAAACTACATCTCCTAGAGGATTTATTGATCTTTTAGGTGCATACAAAAGAGATGAACTAGAACTTGACAAAAATGCAAAAGATATTTTTGAAAGCTGTTTTTTATGTACAAACTGTGTAGATGTTTGTCCAAATGACCTGCCTACGGATATGATAATAGAACAAGTAAGATCTGATATTGCTAAAAAGTACGGTATAGCATGGTACAAAAGAGCTTTTTTCTTCCTTTTAAGACATAGAAAGATTATGGATATTATGGCAAAACTTGGATGGGTATTCCAAACTTGTGGTTTAAAAATAGACCACTTCAGTCAAAGTGGAAAATCTAGGTTCAATCTTCCAATAGAGATGATAAAAGACAGGAGTTTACCATTTGCTGATCGAGTTTCATTTTTAAATTCATATCCTGAAAATATCAAATATACAGATAAAGATAAAGATACGCAAGATATAAAAAAAGTTGCGATTTTTATTGGTTGTATGGGTAATTATGCATATACAAATATAGGTAAAAGTCTATTAAAGATATTAGAAAAGCTAGAGATAGATGCTTTCATTCCTAAAAAACAAAAATGTTGTGGTGCACCAGCTTATTTTACCGGTGATTTCGATACAGTTGATCATCTAATCAAAAAAAATATTGAATATTTTGAAACTTTTATTGATGATGTAGATGCTATTATTATCCCTGAAGCAACCTGTAGTGCCATGATAAACACAGATTGGGAACATTTCTTACACGATCAGCCTGACTGGAAAAAAAGAGCTTCAAAGATAGCACCAAAAGTGCAAATGGCAACAAAGTGGCTTGAAACAAATACAAAACTTGTTCAACTTCTAAATCAAAACGGTAAAAAAATGACTGAAATAGTTACATACCACGATCCATGTCATGCAAAGAAGATGCAAGGAGTATTTAAAGAACCTAGAAGTTTAATAGAACAAAACTACAAAATCGACGAGATGAGTGATCCAAATGATTGTTGTGGATTTGGAGGTGTAACTATGCAAAGTGAAAAATACCATTTTGCAAAAGCTGTAGGGGTGAAAAAAGCTTCTATGATAAACAAAACAAAAGCAGATATAGTAAGTGCTGAGTGTAGTGCCTGTAGAATGCAGATCACAGATTCTTTAGGTAGAACAGATACAAAAGTTGTGTTTAAAAACCCAATAGAATTAATAGCAGACGCTTTAGACTAATGGAATATTGGAATCATATCTACAGCAGGTTTGATCCTGTTGCATTTGAAGTGGGAAGTGTATCTGTTCATTGGTATGGATTGATGTATGCTTTAGCATTTATAACTGCTATAATGGCAGCAAAGTGGATAGTAAAAAAAGACAACATTCCTGTAACAGATGAACAACTTGACAGTTATATTTGGTGGGTTGAGATAGGAGTTATACTAGGGGCTAGATTAGGATATATATTATTTTACGATCTTAATACAGCTTATTATCTAACAAACCCATGGCAGATCTTCAATCCATTTAACAGTGACGGTCAATTTATAGGGATATCAGGGATGAGCTACCATGGTGCAGTAATTGGATTTATAATCGCATCATATCTGTGGTACAGAAAATATAAAATATCATTTGGGATAATGATAGATATTGCTGCTATTGCTGTACCTTTAGGATATGTATTTGGTCGTATTGGAAACTTCCTGAATCAAGAACTGATTGGAAGAGTTACTGATAGTTCATTTGCTATTTATGTAGATGGTGTATTAAGACATCCATCAGCACTCTATGAAGCTTTTTTAGAAGGGTTACTGGTATTTATTATATTATACATGGTGAGAAAATATAAAACTTTTAATGGTCAACTTGGTTTAATTTATGTATTACTTTATTCAGTAATGAGAACAATCGCAGAATTTTTCAGACAACCAGATCCCCAACTTGGTTTTCTAATGGGAACAGATTGGCTGACTATGGGTATATTGATATCAGTTTTATTTTCTGTATCAATACTCTTTGTACTTGTTTATTTATACAAAAAGAACAAAGTGTATTAATCTTTTAAAGATGGTGCTTCAATATACCCCATCTTTATTGCATCTTCTTCAATTTTAGTTTTTAGAAGATCAAGTCTCCAATTGTGTCTTGTAGCAAAATCTACAATCTCTTTTTCTCTCTCTTCATCATTGCAAAACACATATATTCGTTTTAAAAATAGTTTCGGTATCTGTATTGCAATTAGCTGAAAATAGTTCTCTTTACAGTTTCTTGAGCAAAACGCTTTACTCATGGCTATCTTTTTCTTACAAAAAGGGCAATGTGACATCTTTACAATCCTTCTTAATGCTTTATTGGTACTAATTTATAAAAGCTTGCATTAGTTACATCTCTAATATACTTAGGATCCTGCTCATGTAATGCAATGATTTGTACCTCTTGACCGTAGAGCAGCCATCCTTTATTCTCGTGATCTTCCAATACACCTAAAGAAAACATCTCTACAAGTTCATCTTTAGATACAATTTGTTCTTCCATAATTTTTCCTAAACTTTCAAATAAACAATAGTAAACTTCTATTATCTTACTTGGTCTATTTGATAACCTTTCGATGAGTTATTATTTAATATATCATAATATGTTTTATTTCTTATCTTGTTAACGACATTTCTCATTGTAAAGATACTCATATTCTTTTCTTTCCAAACATACTTTTTTATATCTTCATATGAAACAATCTTGTCATGGTTATCAAGAAGAAGCTTTAGTAATTGAAATTCAAATTTTGTAAATGTAATAGCACCATTATCATCATAAAATCTTTCTCTGTAAGCATCATAATAAATACCATTATTTAAAAGTATTTTATCAGATCTTTTTGATTGATTCAATGCAACTATAGCAGATAATCGAAGATCTTCAAAATTTACAGGATTATGTATAATAGAGTAACAACCCATATTGATACAATTTACTATATCACTCTCTGAAGTACTTTCCAGTACAACTATCTTTGGAAGAAGAGGATTCAATACTCTTACATTTTCCATTATTTTTAGAAAATCCTTAATCTTATAATCAACAATAATAATATCACACTTTAAACTAAAATCTTCAGCACCTTCATGTGAACCTATAAATGTCAATTCTTTAAGATCATTAAAATTCTCTTGAATTTGTCCTTGAAGCTGATTGTCATCAGTTACACAAGCCATTTTCATGTTTGTTAGTTTTCTTAATCTTTTAATCATTTGTTTAGCTTTTCCATTTGTTTTTTCGTATTGTATCTAAAAAAATTATTATTGTCAAAGGATTTTGCAATAAATTAAAATAAAAACTTATTATTGTAAAAAATTATCTTTTTATTACACTACTTCAACATAGCCCAGTTATCACCTATACTTACACTTACTTTTAGAGGAACTTCTAGTTTATAGATACTTTGCATAATCTCTACAAGGCTTTTAGCTATAGTATCCACGAGCTCCTCTTTAACTTCAAATATTAATTCATCGTGGATTTGCAAAAGCATTTTAATATCGTTACAATTTTTATACTTTAAAGATATTTTATTCATTGAGAGCTTAATAAGATCAGAAGAACTACCTTGAAAAACAGTATTTACAGATTCTCTTAAATAACCGGCTTTCAACATAGCATTGGCATTATCGAAATCAAATCTTCTTTTTCTCCCAAGTAATGTTTTTACATAACCATGTTTTACAGCATCATCTTGAATAGACTGCAAATGATCTTTAACAGTAGCAAAACTTTCAAAGTAACTATCTATATACTGTTTAGCTTCTTTGGCAGGAATCCCTAGCTGTTCACCTAGCTTTCTACTTCCCATACCATATAAAAGCCCGAAGTTTATAGACTTTGCAATATTTCTTTTTTCTTTACCTTCATCTTCACCAAATATTTTAATTGCAGTTTGAAGGTGAATATCTTTGTCCTCTTTAAATGCTTCAACTAAAGCTGGATCTTTACTATAGTGTGCAAGAAGCCTTAATTCTATTTGTGAGTAATCAATACCAACAAGCTTATATCCCTCCCGCGCTACAAAACCTTCTCTTATCAATCGTCCGGCTTCTGTTCGTACCGGTATATTTTGAAGATTTGGATTTTTACTGCTTAATCTTCCTGTTGCCGTTCCTGTTTGCAAAAAAGAGGTATGTATTCTACTATTGCTTGATTTTTTAGCTAATTCCAATAGTGGTTCTATGTATGTTGAGTGTAATTTAAAAGCTTCTCTATACTCTAATACTTTTGGAATAACTTCATGTTCACTTCTAAGTTTGTTAAGTACAGCCTCATTTGTACTATATCCGGTTTTTGTTTTTTTAGGTGCAGGTAGTTTTAAATTGTCAAAAAGTATAACACCCAATTGTTTTGGTGAATTTATATTAAAAGTTTCTCCACTAATTTCATAAATACTATTTGTTAGTTTTGACAAGTGATCTTTTGATTTTTCTTTTAAATTTTCAAAAAACTCTACATCTATCTTCACACCCTCTTGCTGCATATCATATAAAACTTTTATAAAGGGAAACTCAATTGTTTTAGCAATCTGCATTAGATACTCTTCATCATTTTGCTTAAATAGTTCCATTACTTTTTGATAAAGCTTCAAAGTTATAAATGCATCTTCAGCCGCATATTTTGTTGCATCTTCTAAAGATACATTTGAGAAGTTTTCCCCTTTTTTAACTATATCTTTAAATGATATGGTTTCATATCCATTTAATAGTCTGATTGCCAGCTTATCCATACCTACAGGTTTATCACTCTCTAACAGCCAAGCCATTATCATTGTATCTGCAAATAGTTTTATCTCTATATTGAGATTATTCTTTATTACAGCATAGTCATATTTATAGTTTTGCAGTATAAGCTTGTGTTTATTTAAAATCTCTATAGCTTTTTTTGTATCTTCCAAAGTTATCTGATCAGGAACCCCTAGATAAAAGTGTCCTGTTGGAACATAATATGCTTTAGAGTCTTCATAACAAAAAGAGAACCCTACAAGTTGTGCATCATCCGTATCTATAGATGTAGTTTCTGTATCAAATGCTACTAGTGAACCTTTTGGTATATTATTTATTACTTCAAAAAGCTTTGAGCTTTCATTTAACAGTATAAAATCACACTCATAACTCTCTTGGGGAGCTTGTTCAATTTTAGAATGATCATACCCTTTTGGAATAACAGTTTTGTAGTTTAATCCCTCTTTGTGAACCTTATCTATAATCCTTTGCATATCATATTGGTGTAAAAGGTCTGCAATTTTTAATATAGGATTCTCTTTTGGAAGCTCCAAGGTATGAAGCTCCCCTACATTGTTTATACAATGAGCATCGTTATGCAGTGTTACAAGCTTCTTACTTATATATGCAAGTTCTTTACCCTCATTTAAAAGTTTCTGCCACCTTGGTTTTTCAATATTGTCAATATTCGCATAGATATTATCAAGTGTACCGAACTTTTCTATAAGTGCCTGAGCCGTTTTTGCTCCTACACCCTTTACTCCAGGAACATTATCTGCACTATCTCCCAATAAAGATTGATAATCAGTAAACTGTTCAGGGTAGACACCATACTTGTCATAACAGTCATCACGGCTTATAATCTTCTTTTTCATAGGATCAAACATAAAGATGTCATCTTTAATTAACTGATAAAGATCCTTATCATGACTTACTACTCTTATATTAAGACCCTGTTCATGTCCATCATGTGCGAGAGAAGCAATTATATCATCTGCTTCAAATCCAACTTTACTAGCAGTTGGAAAGCCCATTTTCTCAATAAAATCAATAGCAACTGGAAGTTGTGCCGTTAGATCTTCCGGTGCTTCAGGCCTGTGTGCTTTATACTCTTCATATATATCATTTCTAAAAGTTTTACCTTTACTATCTAAGGCAAATACCAAATAATCCGTTTGAAAATCTTTTCCTATCGAACTTATAAAATTTACAAATCCTGTAAGCATACCAGTAGGAAAACCAGTTTTTGACTTTAAAGGTGGAAGCGCAAAGTAGCTTCTAAATAAAAAACCGAATGTATCAATTATAGTTAAAGTTTTTTTATTTTTATTCATAGTAAGTACCCTTTAGGTTTTAGTTAAAAGTAGAGAATTTTACCAAAGTGACTGCGTTTCATAATTATCATCATTTTGTACAAATTCTAAAAAAGTATCATCATTATAATCTAAATATATAGAATATTCATCCAACGATATAGTATGTTGAATATTGGACCTGTTAATATATGAAGAGTCTTCTTCAGTAGAGGCTAGATCACTCAAATAATATTCAACCATAGATGGAGCTATTGCTAAAAGAGCTGTTTCCAACTCTTCAAAACTAGCCACACCAAAAGTTGTGAAAAGTAAATTCTTATTGATTTGGATAATCAATTTAGCCGTTCAATCCATTTAAAAGTGATTGCATTCTACCTAAATCAAGACCGTTATTATTTTGAGCGTGTTTCTCTAAAGGTTCTTGGTCTGGTTTTTCTTCACTATCCTCTTTAATCAGACTTGGCTGTTCTGAAACAGACTCCTCTTTTGCTTCATTATTTTGTAATTCAGGTTCTTGAATCTCTTCTTTTTCCTCAGACTCTGTTGCATCAAGAATAGTTTCTATTTTAGAAAGCATATCTCCTATTTCACTAGTTTGAGCTTTTGTTGTAGTTGTAAGTGAAGTTATCTTCTCTTCAAGTGCTTCATTCTTTTTCTCAAGATCATCGATCTGCTCAACATATTCTCTATTTTCCTCTTTGATCTCTTTGTTTTCTTCTTGCAAAGATTCATAAGCGGTTAGTAACTGATTTAATGCCTGACTTAATTGTTTTACTGTATTACTTTCTTCTATGTTATTTTCTTCCATTTTTTTCCCTAATCTATAATATTATTAATTTTAAGTAATAATAGCAAAAATCAACTGATAATTCCATCAATTTTAAGTAAAGATTTTACATCTGCTTTACGAGCTGCAAACTGGTAATATAGTTCATTCATATCAGTACTTCCACCTTTTGCTAGAACTATATCTTTATATTTACTTGCTAGTTCTTTATCAAATACTCCATTTTGGATAAATAGATAAAAAGCATCCGCACTTAATACTTCTGCCCACTTATAGCTGTAATATCCAGCAGCATAACCACCTGCAAAAATATGGCTGAATCCATTTTGAAACTTATTGTAAACAGGTGGTTTTATCACAGATATATCATCTCTAATGGTATCTAAAAGCTCTTGTGTCTGCTCTTCATTGTATAAGTTTTGATGTAGTTTAAAATCAAACAGTGCAAATTCTAATTGTCTTATAGTACTTAATGAAGACTGGAAGTTTCTAGCACGGATAAGTTTATCTATAGCTTCATCATCAAGTACCTCATGTGTTTGATGATGTATAGCAAACATCTGTAAAACCTCTTTATCATAAGAGAAATACTCCAAGAACTGAGAAGGGAACTCAACAGTATCCCAAGCGACACCATTTATACCGCTTACAAAAGGCTGTTCAACCTTACTTAAAATATGATGAAGTGCATGACCCATCTCATGGAACAATGTAACCACATCACTGTGTCTTAATAAAGACGGTGTAGTATCACTTGATGTTGGAAAATTACAAACAATATAAGCAGTTGCCAACTCCTCCTTATCATCTAAAACACTGTGAGAGTGCCAGCTATTCATCCAAGCACCACCCCTTTTATCTTTTCTTGCTTCAAGATCCACATAAAGTCTTGCTATTGTTTTACTATTCTCTACAACATCATAGGCGTAAGCTTTCTCATCCCAAGTAGTAGTTTCAGTTTTAACAAAACCTATATTAAATATCTTCTTTAAAAAATCAAAAAGACCGTTTAAAACAGTATTTTTCTCAAAATAGGGTCTATAATACTCCTCATCTATATCATATTTTTCCTCTTTAAGCTTTTGGCTGTAAAATCCTAGATCAAAACTTTGAAGATCTTTGCAACCATCTTTTAAAGCAAGTTCTCTTACCTCTTCTAGCTCATCTTGTGCTTTATCTTGTGAATATTTTCCAAGTTCATAAAGAAAACCTGTTACTTCATCCTCTTTTTGTGCCATTTTTGTAGCAAGAGAAAGCTGGGCATAGTTCTCAAATCCAAGTAACTTGGACTCCTGCTCTCTTAAGCTTAAGATCTTTTCAATAAGCTGTCCATTTTGAGGAGCTCTTGTGCAGTATGCTTTGTAGATCTCTTCTCTTTTTTCCCTATTTGTTCCGTATGTAGTATAAGCGATATATGAAGGCATTTGAAGTGTGAATCTGTATTTTGTTTTTCCATCCTCTTCAAACTTTGCAGTTTCAAGATCACTGCTAGGTATCTCTTTTACATCTTCAAAGTCTTCGATTATCATCTCCCATGCATTTGTAGCATCAAGAAGATTTTGAGAAAACTCTTTATTCAGCTCACTTAAATTTAGATTTATATCTTCAAGCTCTTTTTTCTTCTCATCACTTAGACCACAGCCTCCAAGTTTAAAATCTCTTATCTCATTTTCTAAAACTTTTCTTTGTTCATCATTTAAACTACTATTATAGTTATACTGTATATTTTTAAATGTACTATAAATATTTTCATTTGATGAAAGCTGTGAAGAATAAATGGAGATTAAAGGTAAACACTCATTATATACTTTTTGTGTAGTTTCACTGTTTTTTACACTATCTATATGGAAAATAGGTGTACAGAATTGATCTAATTCTTCTTGCATTTTTTGATAAGGAACTACAAAATTGTTATATGTTTTATCCTCTATATCCAATAACACTTCAAGTTGTTTTTTATTGTTATTTATTATATTTTCTAAATTCTCTTTACTGTTTTCAAAATTATCTAGATTAAATTGTTTAAACATTTTTTACCTTTTATAAATTTTTTTGAAAGTATACTAAAACTAACTTTTATAAGCCGTCAATTGGGATTAAAAATTGTCATAGTTTCCTTTTTTTATATCATCTTCAATGTGGCTTAGTTTTTCATACAAGATCTCTAAGATTCGATGTGCTGCTTCTTTATTATCAGCTTCTGGTACATCCCAGTTTGTTATCTTCATATTTGTATCAAAAAGTGACTGTAGCTGCTTTTTTATATCATCTTCTCTGCTTGATATCTCTTTTTGTGTCACATTATAAGTATTAACCTCTTTTTCATCATAGTTTCTTTCACTACTTAACCAAGCCAATGCCTCTTCCTCTTTTTCAAAATATTCTATTTGACTGAAGCTGAACCAGTTTGATATCTTCACACCGTACTTTTGCCACGAATTTGTACCCAAGAAAGCTATCTTATAAAAATCACTGTTATGTTTTAAAGTTATTTTTAGTTCATCCCATACAGCATCCAAACTCAATCCTTCAAAGTTTCTAGCATCAATAAACAAAGATGTTTTAGGATTTTCAATACTCTCAAAAGCATTCTCCAGCATTGGAGTTATCATCTCATAATCTTCATGGGTTAATGTACCTATGATCTTCATCTTGATAAATACATAGTCACCTACTCTGCTCATACCTATACTTAACCCATGTTCATGAATCGTTTCCATATTAATCCTCCTAATATATTTTATAAATAGTTTAATAGATTTTAGATTTATTGTCAAGATACTATCAAGCACTATTAAGATAAAATTTTAACTACATAATATTAAGGACAATCATGAAAAAATGTGCAGGTAAACTAAAAACTCTTATAGAAGATGTTGTGCTTCCGGATATAGAAGATCATATAGATAATATTTTTGAACAAATAGCAAGTGATAAAAATGCAAGTGAAGAGCTAAGCACTGAGTTAGAACAGATGCAAGAGATGAGAAAAGAGTTCCAAGAGATCATAAACGAGATAAATGAAAACACACTTACAAATGAAGAGTGTACTGAACTTTACGATGATATTACATCTATGATCAAAGAGGAAGAGTAAACTTATAAGCAAAAATATTTTATAAAACTATAAAGTATTTTTTGCAAGAAATAACAAAATGCCATCTTTTTAACAAAAATATTTAAAATATGTTAATATTATCAGATGGAAAAATCTATAAAAATATTTGAAAATATTAGCAGCGAGTGTTATGATTATGTTACATACTATAAGTTCAACAGAAGTATAGATGCAAGCGAAAAATATCGTGACGGTAGAATCGACGCATCTAATTGGTTAAATGAGCTTATCTATTATTATATTCAAAAAGAAAAAAACTTTATATATGAATTTGATACGCATATAAAACAACAAAAAGATAAAATATCAATTTTAAAAGACGGGGACTACAAAAAAGGTCTCTATGATCAACTAAATGAAATAGAGAATAAAATTGAAAATATGCTAAGGCACAAGTAATGTTGCAAACGCTTCTACAATAGCTTTTTGTTCTATATATTTAACTTTGATCTCTAATGAATCTACAGTTTCATCTTTAGTTATATGAACACTTTTTTGTAAAATAATTTCACCATTGTCATATATCTCATCCACGAAATGTACCGTTACTCCCGACACTTTCTCTTTTGATTCTATAACAGCTTCATGTACATATCTGCCATACATCCCCTGCCCTCCAAATTTTGGTAAAAGTGAGGGGTGTGTATTGATGATCTTGTTTTGATATTGTTTTATAAGTTTTGGTGAGATCATTTTCATATATCCTGATAAAAATATATAATCCACATGAAAACTTTTTAAAATATCAAGTAGCTTATCATCTATTTTATTCTCTTGCGTATTTTTACTGTTTATTACATATGTTGGTATTTTTTCATTATCTGCTTTATGTAATATCTTTGCATTTTGATTATTTGATATAACTACTACAATCTTAGCATTTAATTTTGATGACTTTATCGCTTCTAAAAGTGCTTCATAACCGTTTCCGTTACCTGAAGCAAATACTGCAATATTTGTTGACATTTATAACCTTTTAATTTAAATACGGGATTATACATCTATTGGTAACTATAATATCACTTACTCAACTCTCCCAACCTCATACCACTTCCTAAAAAATCTATCAATAGGATTTATCATCTTATAGATAGCAGGAACAACCAACAAGGTTAAAATCAT
>JAYEKV010000043.1:0-8925 GCA_034716855.1 Campylobacterota bacterium
AGATCAGGCATATACTCTTTCGTACCATTATACGCCTCTGGCAGAATAAGATTTTCCATTCTTCCGTGATTTGACTGCTCTTCCATTTTTGAAGAACCAATAACAACAGCACCTTTTGATGCATAATAGTCATTGCCGTTTATATGATCATCATGAGTATGGGTATTTAGTACATACTTAACTTTTTGAGACTTTATCTTGTTCATAGTTTCATTTGCCTGTTTTGCATACAGCTTTGTAGGTCCGCTGTCTATGACAACATAATGATCACCTTGATCCACATAACAGGTATTTACCATATTTCCATTGTTTTTTTTATTGGGAGCTTCAAGTTTTCCAAAAAAACAATGAACACTATTAGTAATCTTTACAGGCTTTAAATTATAATCATATGAGAAACAAAGACTAGCTGTTATCCCAATTATAGTTGCTATTTTTAACATATTATTTTCCTTTTTATTCAGGTACTATTGTTTGAAGACCAAGACCTGTCCATCCTTGAATACCTGCTCTATACCACTTTAATTTATCTTTTGGGTAGCCTATTTTTATAAGCTCTTTCATAGAGATTGGTGACTGACCACACCATACCGCATTACAAAACAATAAAAGTGTCCTTGATTCACTAAAGTCATATTTACCTTTGTTTATCTTTACACCAAACATCTCAAGAAGCTCATCAAACTCCACCGGGTATTGTGATTTTTTCAAAAAAGTATATGGTGCATTTACCGCACTTGGTATGGTAAAGTGCATATACCAATTCTCAGTTCTTGAATCCACTAAAAGCATTGATTGATCATTTTTAGCTTTTTTCATAAACTCTAATACTTCAAGTTCACCGTAAGTTTCTACACCATCGGCAAATTTTATAGGGGAGATCGCACCAAAATGTGTAATATAAGTTCTTGTACAATTTTCATGAAGCTCATCACTTGCGTAATTTCCACCAAGGATATTTTTTACACCAAATTTTATATCTTTACACTCTTTAGGTTTTACTCTGTTAACCAAGATCGTATTTTCACCGTCATTATACTCTACGACAACACCTTGTTTTTCAAGATCACTTGGCTTTGCATATAAAGCAGTTGATAAAACAATTGCAGACAATAAGAGATTTTTCATAATAGACCCTTTGAATAAAATTTAGAATACAAATATATCTATATTCTAAATTTTACTCAAAAGAAGAGATAAACTCTTCTTTAAAGTTGTATTTGAGGTTTTGGACATCCATTTTGGAAATCTACCACATTTACATTTGTATCGCTTGTTTTTATATCTATCTCACCTTGTCTGCTGATATAATCAATAGCCACATCATAAACAGGCTTGATCATAGACTCTCTTAAGTTCTCACCTGCATTTTGCAAGTTTCCACCCCAAGCAGAAACTTTATAGTTTCGTCCAAGATCAAGACTTTTTCCGTTGATTTTAACATTGCCGATTCTTTGCCCTGCTTTTCCACCAACTTTTATATCATAAGTGATACCCCCAAGTCTACTCATATCACCACCTTGCTGATAAAGAGGATTTGCATTAAATACATTATCCGCTATATCTTCAAGAAGATTCTTAAGCTGAGAACCTTTTAGATCAAAAGTATAAACTTCAGGATAAGTAATAGCAGTCATATCATAAACATGATCTTTAGTAATACTATCCCCCGCTACAACTGTCGTACCCCATCTGTAACCAGGGGTAAATGATATCTCACTATCCATAACATCTTTAATAGAGTTACCAATAAGTGCATCAAATGTTGAATAGAAAGTATCCCTTTTATATAGAGTATTTTTAGTTTTACCTATTACAGTTGAAAGATCTTTCTCATAAGGTGCATATAGTTTTTCAACCAAGGCTTGTGTTGTAGGATTTGCAGGGATAAGATCTGATGCCACAGGGATTAGTTTATAACTCCAATCCACAATCTTATGATTTTTAATATCAAGATCAAGTCTACTTACATATTTACCGTGAGAACCAGAGATGATGATAACCGTATTGTTTACTACAATTGGTCTAGGTGCAGGATCATGTGTATGACCACTTAAGATAAAATCAATTCCATTTACCTTTTTTGCAACCTCTTGATCCACACTAAATCCATCATGACTTAATACAACAATAGCATCACACTTTTCCTCTTCCCTTAACATATCAACCCAAGATTGTAAAGATTCGGTTCTTATACCAAAACTCCACCCTTCTGTTAAGTGTTTAGGGTTTGCAGTACTAGTAAACGGGAATGCCTGACCAATGATACCTATTTTGTTTCCACCAATTACTTTTGTAGTATATGGCTTAAATACAGACTCCTCAAAGTTATCACTAAAGGGATCATTGTCTATAACATTTTGAGCAATAAAGTCAGCATGAAGTTTATCTACAAGCTCCATAACTCTCTCTTTACCATAAGTAAATTCCCAGTGACCAACCATCACATCTATTCCAAGATCATTTTGAGCTTCAACGATCGCCTCTCCACCAGTTTCAAGTGCTACTGCAGTTCCCTGCCAAGTATCACCGGAATCAAGGAAAAGTACATTCTCTTCACCCTTTTCTGATCTAACTCTATCTGCTATAGTTTTAATATGTGCAACACCACCCATTTTTCCAAACTTTTTAGAAAGCTCATCAAAATTTAGGTATGTATCAAAATATGATTCGATACTTCCAGGCTTTTCATTGTAGTAGTTTCTAAACTGATCACCACAAATAAATCCTGGATTTCCAACTAAGTTTGGAGCAGAAATCAATGTTGAAGGCTCTCTCCAATATAGAGGTTTAAGATGGGCATGCAGGTCACAAATATGCAAAATAGAACAATTACCTACAGATTCAAAATCCATAAGAGATTCACCTGTAATATCATTTGGTCTTGTACTTATTATCTTTTTAGGATTTGCTGAATTACCTGATGCACATCCACTCATAATTGTACCTGCACTTAGCATACCTGCTAACTGCATAAAGTCTCTTCTAGTTACATCCATACCAATTACCTCTTAAGTCCAGGGATTTGTATAGGCATATTTTTATTCATATTTGCAACATATACCTCTAGTGCTACCATCTCTTTAGAACCCTCAGGGATCTTTGCTTGCATAGAGTTGTTCATACATTGTTTAAATCTTTGCTGTAATGTTACAAGCTTTGATTTTTTCATTCTGTATGCAGGCCAAGTACCCATAGAGTTTGCAGCGGGATCTGAAACCATAGGAAGCATTTGAGTCCTTAGAATCATACCGGCAACCCCTTTACCCGTATCTGGAGAGTCATGACAATCAGCACAAGAGAAACCTCTAATACCTCTTTTTGTATACCACATATCCTCACCTAACTTATAAGCTTCTGCCATATGTTTATTAGCTTTTATATCTACTTGATTTTTAAGATCATTTGCCAAAGATTTTGTATATGATGATAGTGAGATCATATCACCACCTGTTAACTTATATGGTTTTTTTCCATTCTCTTTCATTGCTGCTTGCAGTGCCTGATCCAAGCCCACAACCATACCAATCTTTTCAATATATCTAGGGAATCCTGCTATATATTTATAAAGTTGATCTTCAGGCACTTCAAAGAACTCTGCTAGATCTTCTTCACTGCCTATAGCCTCTTCAAAAAGTTCAGATCCATATTCTATATCCATCTCTGCTGGATTATTCTCTTTTAACTCTTCGTACATTTTCTTATCTGCTTCACTCATCGTAAACTGTCCTGCAACAGCACTCAATGATAAAAGTGAAGCTAAAGATATTGATATCAATCCCATTTTAGTTTTCATAGGTTTTATCCTTTAGAATTTTATTAATTATTTAAGTAATATTCATAAAACAAAGTTTTATTTTTTTACTTTTACCTTTTTCTTTTTCGTAATCACTTCACCTTGATTATCTTTGAATGTAACACTTAGCTTACCTTTTTCAGGCACTCTTAGTTTCACCTCATAAAATGGATTTGCAGAGATTGTCTCCCAACCCTCTATTTTTGTAAATGTTTTACCGTTCCATTGAAAGTCAATATCATTTATAAAATGAGCAGGTATAGCCTTACCAGTTTTTTTATTTTTACCAAGTCCTGTTTCCATTGGATGCATCACCATTAAACTTACTTTTGCAATTGAACCTGCTTTTGGCTTTTTAGGTTTAATTTTAATCATAGATTTTCTTGCCATTTTTATATCCTTTTATTTATATATTTTTATACTTTTTTATATCTCTTTGTTTGGTGATATAATCAACCACATCCACCGATTGTTACTTTTACAGGTTTTGCAGACATAAGATATTCACCTTTATTAGTTTCCGCAATAGCTACTACATCCTGAGTACCACCTAGTTTTATTCTTGTAGAGAAATAAGCTTCACCGTTCATTGGATTTAAAAATACTCTTGCACATCTTGAGTTTCCATTTTTAGAAGTTAAAACATTTATAGAAGATATATAGTTACCCTCTTCCATAGGATGATCAATGAAAACCTTAACTGGTACAACTTTTCCATTTTCTGCAATATTTGGTACAGTTAATTTAACCTTGTCGCTAGATACTGCTTTTTTACCTGATGTGATCGCTTTTTGTGCATCACTCATACTCATTGCAAATTCACCTCGTCTAGGCTTATCTGCTGCAAATGAAAAACTAGGCATTAAAGCTAAAGTACCACCTGCTACTAAAATATTTTTAAAAAACTTTCTTCTTTCCATATTATTTTCCTTTTATATTGAGTTTATGTATGAAACTATGTCACACACTTCTTTTTCGTTGAAAAGTCTACCTGTTGTTAATCCTATAGGCATATGAGTAGTTGGATTATCTATTCTAGGATCAGCAATTTTTTGATAAAGCCATTCATTAGTTCTTACACCAGAATCTACAAAAAATTGTTTATAGTTTGTCAGATCAGGTCCAATATTACCGGCACCAACCGCACCTGGTGTATTGTGACAAGCTACACAGTTTCCGTAAGGCTTCCATCCACCGTATGGCTTCATAAGCTCTTTTCTACTGTCTTTTATATCTATCCCAAGACTTTTTGCATATTTTTTATGTTTTTTAGCAGTTTTACCGCTTAAGTTATGGAAAAAGAATTTACCTCTTTCTATACTCATTTTATCACTACTTACACAATTAGCCGGCATCTTATATGTCTTAGGCGCGTCTATCTGATCTTTTTTCAACTGCTTAGTTGCATCAGGTACAGTTACCGATGATTTTAAAGATTCAGCACTAGCACTGCTTATCATTACAACACTTGCAGCTACAGCGAGACTTAATTTATATCCCATCATAGATTTCTCCTTTTTTTAAGTTCATAAAAGTATGACAAAGGAGTGTAAAACTAGTGTAAAAAAATTAGTAAATTTGATTATTTTCTTAAAGAAGTTTTTTAGTTTTAAAAATATAGGTAAAACAGCTTCCTTTACCCAATGAAGAATCAAGATCTACCTTTATATTTTCATCTTTTATTATCTTATCAACAATATTTAGACCGATACCAAATCCACCTTTTGTATGATCTTCTCTGTAGTATCTTGAAAATATTTTAGAAGTATCTTCAATTCCGATACCCTCATCTTTGAACTCCAAAACAATTTCATTATTGATCTGTTTTAAACTGATATATACATTTTGACCTTCATTTGAGTATTTTATTGCATTGGATATATTATTATCTACTATTTTCTGAAGTTTTGTAGGGACAAATTCCAAATAGATATTTTTTACTATATCTGTGTGAATAGTTATATCTTTAAGATTTCCTATATCTTTAAAATAGTCAACACTGTTTTGTACAAGAAGAGATAGGTCCACATACTCTTTTGGTGCATTATTGATCACCTGTTCTTTTATAAGATAGTTCATGTCATTATAAATAGAAGATAGTATTTTTGATGCTGATTTTATTCTGTCAAGATATTTATTGTTTCCAAACTTCGCTGAAAACATATCTACACTAATACTTATTATTGACAATGGAGTATTTATCTCATGCATTGAATCTTTTATAAATTGATCCAAGGTATTATGTACATACTTAAAAGGCTTTGCAAAGTTTTTTAGTATAAATATAGACATCAAAAGAGTGATTAACAGTATCAAACTAAGTATGATAAATATATTTTGAAAGATTGATGATGAATCAAATTTTGTTGTTACTACTAAGTACTTTGCTTTAAAATATCTTTGGGAATGAAACTGAACTACATATCTATAATCATCTTTAACATTCTTATATCCACTTTTCAATATTCCTAGATCTTTATCTATAGTTGTAAATATCTTATTTGAATCTTTATCATAAAGTCCCGCTTGATACTGTTTATATCTTGGAAAAACAAAAGTGTTGTTCTCCCCTTTTGAGTAATTTTCCATCTCATTGATTATCTGGATAGATTTTTTCTTTAACTCAATATTTGTTTTTGATTCTTCAAGAGTATACATATGCTTTACATATATAAAAAAAGGAAACAATAATATTAGAAGTATTAAACTTGTATAGATCACTGCATACTTTAATGCAAATTTTTCCTCATCAATTTGTAGTTTCAAGTTTATATCCAAGTCCTCTTATATTTACAATAAGATCTTTATCAAGCTTTTTTCTAAGATTGTTTATCTGTACTCGCACATTTGCCGAGTCCATATAATCATCCCAAATATATTCACAAATCATATCAGGAGTTACAAGATTGTTTTTATTTGATATAAAAAGATCAAGCATAGATTTTTCTGTTTTTGACAACTGTACTTCATCATTGTTACACAATAGAGTAAAGTTCTTTGTATCATATTTATATTGATCAGTAAGACTAATAAATGAATCATTTGAACTTAATGAGTTTTGTTTCAATACTGAGTTAACTCTTATCTTGAACTCTTTCATATCAAAAGGTTTTTTTATATAATCACAACAGCCAAGTTCAAATCCTTGTTCAAGATTATCTATTGCTGTTAATGATGTTATAAATATTGCAGGTGTTTGTATATCTTCTGTTCTAGCTTTACTTAAAAGCTCAAAACCATTAATACCCGGAACATTCACATCTAATAAAAAAAGGTCATACTTATTGCACAGTATTGCTTCTTCAGAACTCTCACCACAGCTATATTCATCTACTAAACAATTAATTGATTCAAGTATCTCTTTCATAGCTGTTCTTAATATATATTCATCTTCTAGTAAAAGTATCTTCATTATTTTATCTCACCTGTTATATCATCTTGTTTTGTTTTTGTTAATATAAAATCAATCAACTCTTTTTTAGAAAGTCTTTGAAGCTTCATCCTTGCTACTTGTTCAAACTCTTCTTTATCTTCATTGGTAGTTAATATATCTTTAAAATTTGCAATATATCCTTGATCTATGTTCATAAATATATTTTCATCCTTATATTTAATATATTCAAATATATCTTTTTGTGTAGAGTTCAACTGAATAATATTATTAAATATAGACTCATCCTCAATAAAATATTTAGATATATCATCCATTGGTACAATTGCTACATATATCCCTAAAACTTCACCTTTCCCATTTACCATAGGATATTTTGCAAAAAGCTTATCATCAATTATCAAAAGATCATTTTTTAACAATTTTTTCATACTATTTGATGGAAGATTTTGAAGTTTAAAAAGTATATTTTTATTGAAATTCTTATTTGCCACTATAAACTGATTATCAACAATTGGGTTTTGATCCATAAAATATGCTTGATCTATAAAGTCAATATCCATTAATGGTATAATCTCAATATCATATGCCCGAAGCTCCTCTACAATATTATCCAACAAAGAGATAACTTCCAAAGTACCTAAAAGTTCATCATCATAGCTTATGGGTATAGAAGCTTTTAAACTTATAAGCCTCCCTATAGATATTTCAACTTTCGGCTTTTGCTTATCTACAACCTCTTTTAAGTCATCTCTAAAGTTTTCCAAAGGCATCCCTGAAAATGTACTATCCCAACTTCGTGCAAAAATAAAAAGATCACGAGTTAAAACTTGAGTATAGATATCATCCCATTTTAGATATTGTTTCAAAGATTTTAGATTTTGAGATAATATCTCGTAGCCCATATCTTCATCATCATTAAGAAGTGCTGTTTGTATTTGGGGATTATTACTTAATGCTATTGCAAGTGACATAATATTATCTTTTTGTTCATTTAGTTTTGTTGTAAGTATTTTATTTATATTATCATACGCTTCATTATTATTTTTTATTTGTATATTTTTGTCTATATTTATATATATAAAAACAAGTGATATTAAAATAAGTACCAATATAGTAATGGTTATTTTTTTCATGGGTTAATAGTATTATAATTGTTTTTAATATATCATTATAAAAAAAGGTAATTTATGAAAATCATTATAACATTGATATTATTTATATCTTTTAGTTTTTCACAAGAGCTAAAAACTGTAAAAACATACAAAGAAGCAATAGAGTTGGGGATAAAGGAAAATAAAAAAGTCCTTATGTTCGTATATACGCATAGGTGTCCATGGTGTGACAAAATGAAAAGAGAAACACTTAAAGACCCTGAAACAATAGAGTTTATAAATAGTAGATATATTTTTGTAAAAGCAAACAAATACAAAGATGATATTCCAAGTGACTATAAACCAAGATTTATCCCAACTACTTTTTTAATAGATCCAAAAACTCAAGAGGAGATCTATGCTCTTTATGGGTTCAAACCAACAGAACATCTTATAAATGAACTCTGGGATGAAAAGTAATTTAAAGATATAAAAAAAGGCAAGGATAAAATCCTTGCCTTTTTTATTTTATATTCTTATTTTACTAACAAGAATAAGTTGACTTAAACTCAAATGCAGTTGGTCTAGACTCATCAGGCCAAACTTGTGTTTCAAATTTATAGTGTTGGTATGTATCAATGAAA
>JAYEKV010000044.1:0-8784 GCA_034716855.1 Campylobacterota bacterium
TTCGTCTTCTCTTTTTACCTTTTGTATATAAAATTTTCTAAAAATATTTAGAAAAGCTTTTTTGTATAATATTTAATATGAAATCGGATATAATCTGTTTTATGAGAATAGATAAGTTTTTAAATGCTGTTAATATAACAAAGCGTAGATCAGTTGCAGAAGATATGTTGTCACATAAAGTAGTTTTTATAGATGGTAAGTCTGTAAAAAAATCAAAAGATGTAAAAGTAGATGATATTATAGAAATAAGGTATTTAGAGCACACAGATAGCTTTAAAGTTTTACAGATACCTGTAACAAAGTCAACACCTAAGTCTAAACAAGACGAATATGTAAAAAAATTATAAAAATATTGGAGTTTTAAGATGTTTAATAAAGCAAGATTGAGATTTGATGATATATTTGAAGATAGATTAGATCATGAGTTAGTTAGAGAGTATTTGATAGATCTTTATAACAGAGGTGAAACAGCACAAGAGATAGCAGCTGCTGCTACAGCTATGAGAGATCATATGATACCAATAACTGTTGATCAGTCATTACAGGAAAAGCTTATAGAAAATGTAGGAACAGGTGGAGATAAGAGTAATAGCTTTAATATTTCATCAACTGTTTCACTATTACTTGCAGCATGTGGTTGCACAGTTGCAAAACATGGTAATAGAAGTATAACAAGTAAAAGTGGAAGTGCTGATATGCTTGAATCATTAGGTTTGAATCTTGACTTAAATGTAGAACAACAAATACAAATGTTGGAAAAATCTGGTTTTGCTTTTCTTTTTGCACAAAAGCATCACCCTGCAATGAAACATATTATGCCAATAAGAAAGTCTATAGATCATAGAACAATTTTTAATATTCTTGGACCTTTATCTAATCCTGCAAGTGTTCATAAGCAACTAATAGGTGTATTTGATAAAGAATTTGTTCCTAAAATGGCTGAGGCATTAACTATGTTAAATACAAAAAAAGCTATGGTTGTTAGTAGTGCAGATGGGATGGATGAGATAAGTCTTAGTGATGTGACACATTGTGCTTTTGTTGAAAGAGGAAGTTTCAATGAGTTCGTATTTGATCCACGAGAATATGGCTTTGATTTTTGTGATAAAAAAGAGATTGAAGGTGGTGATGCTGTAGAAAATGCAAAGATTACTAGAGATATAATCAGTGGTAGTCTTGAAGGTGCTAAAAAAGATATAGTACTTGTCAATGCAGCTGCTACATTATTAGTAGATGGCAAGGTTAATTCTACCGAAGAGGGTGTTAGGATGGTAAGAGATGTTATCAGCAATGGAAAAGCCCAAGAAAAGTTAGATCAGATAATTAATCTTTCAAATAGTTTTTAATGCTTATATTAGAAGAGAAGGATATTTTAAAGGTTGTAGGATCTTTAAGAGATATAGTAAATCAATATAATGATAATGTTGTTATTTTACTTCAGGGAGATTTAGCCAGTGGTAAAACAACATTTGTCAAGAATTATGTCAAATTTTTAGGTCTTGAAGATGAAGTGTTAAGTCCTACTTTTTCATTACAGTCAATTTATAGTGACAAAATTTATCATTATGATGTTTATAATAAGACACTTGAAGAGTTTATATCTTTAGGACTATTGGAAGAGTTTGAGAAAAAAGGGACACATTTTGTTGAATGGGGTGATGATAAGTTAAAATCAATATTGTTAGATTATGGTTTTGATGTTATAACACTAAAAATTAATAAGTTAGACAATAAAAGAGAGTATATAATTGAATCATAAAATTGAAGTAAAAAGTATATCAAAAACGATCAAAAAAACACAAATATTACATGATATCAGTCTTGATATTAAAAGTGGTGAGACTATTGGATTATTAGGACCTAACGGTGCAGGTAAGACAACATCTTTTTATATTATATGTGGACTAATAAAACCTACTGGTGGTAAGATAATATTTGATGATCATGATATTACACATATGCCACTACATAAAAGAGCTTTAAGAGGTATTGGATATCTTCCTCAGGAGTCTTCTATATTTAAAGAGCTTACCGTTGAAGAAAACCTTTTACTTGCAGCTGAAGTTTCTATAGATGACGAGAAAGAAAGATTTGAAAAGATAGAAGAGCTACTTGAGGTCTTTAATATTGAGCCAATTAGGCAAAGAAAAGGTGTAAGTTTAAGTGGTGGTGAGAGAAGAAGAACTGAGATAGCAAGAGCATTGGTTTCTAATCCAAAATTTTTACTTCTTGATGAACCTTTTGCGGGTGTAGATCCAATTGCAGTAAAAGATATACAAAGTATTATTAAACAATTAACATCAAGAGGAATAGGTGTACTTATTACAGATCACAATGTAAGAGAAACACTTCAAATATGTGATAGAGCATATGTTATGAAGTCTGGAACAGTATTGGCCAGTGGTACAGCCGAAGAGATTAAGGCAAATGAGATAGTAAAAGAGCACTATCTTGGACAAGATTTTAAGTTTTAATAGAATTTATTGTTATAAAAAAAGGCTTGGAGTTTATCTCCAAGCCTTTTTAGTTTATGAGATTAGATTATAAATCTAATCCAGTTTGAGTTACATTATGTTCTAAACCAAGATCTTTAGAGTCAATTCCTAAAGCTATACCAACCATTTGAGGTAAGTGAAGTACAGGAATATCTACTGGTCTTCCAACTTCTTTAGATATATTGTGCTGTTGTACATCCATTCTTAGGTGACATAATGGACACGGAGTAACCATCATATCAGCATTCTGATCTATTGCATCTAACATAGCATTTCCACTTAGCTTATTCGCTGTAGTAGGGTTTTGAAGCTCTACATGGAATCCACAACATTTGTTTTTAGATTCATAATCTACAGCATTACCACCAAGTGCAGTTACAAGGTTGTCTAATGATACAGGTCTGTATGAATTTTCACCACCATTTGATTTATTTTGTAAGTGACTTGGTCTTATATTGTGACATCCATAGAATGAAGCTACATTGATATCAGAGATAGGGTTTGTAACAGCTTTAGCTATATTATCATATCCATAATCATCTTGAAGAGCATACAAGAAGTGTTTAACTTCACTTGTACCTTTATATTCAAGACCAACTTCAGCTAATTTTTCATTTACTTTAGCTTTTAAGTTCTCATCATTGTCTAATCTATCTTTAGTCATTGCTGTATTAAGCTGACAAGTATTACAGATAGTTACCATAGTTAGTCCTAGTTTTTCTGCATAACATATATTTCTAGCGTTTAAAACCAGTGACAGAGTATCATCAAAATCTTGAAGATGACTTGCACCACAACAACTAGCTTCATCTAAAAGTACAAGTTCAATACCTAGCTTGTCAGCAATTGCCATAGTTGATTTTAAAAGTTCAGGAGTAGACTCTCTTGCAGTACAACCTGTGTATAAAGCATATTTTAATTTTTCCATTCTTAACTCCTAAAAATTAGCTGTTGATGAGATCTCAACAAGCTTTTTGATTTCATCTAAGTTCTTAGATTTTGGCATATTCCAAGGCATAACTATTTTACCTCTTTTATACATTGCAATAGCTTCTGGAACATGCTTCATCACTCCAATATTTCCTTCAGAGTATCTAACTAGTTCCCCCTCATCAAGAATACCATGCTTTTTAATCGACCATTTAAATCCAACAGCATGTCTAACTGCAACATTGTTAAGTGCTTTCTTTTTCTCAAAAGTTTGTTGATGAAGTTTAGTGATCTTATCAATAGGGTTGATCTCTTTTGGACATGCTTCAGCACATTCGTTACACTTAACACAATCCCAAATACCGCTACCTATTTGTTGTAAGCTGTCAAGTCTGCTTTCAGATGCAGTATCTCTAACATCAGAGTTAAATCTCCATGCTTTAACTAAAGCTGCAGGTCCAACATATTCAGGATTAACATCTAGTGCAGAACATGCATAGAAACAGTTACCACATTGAATACAGTAATCAGCTTCGTCAATTTTCTCTGTATCTTCAATACTTACAACATTTTCAGATTTTGGATGTTCATCAATATCTGCTACCAAGTAAGGCTGAACAGAGTCGTATTTAGTCCAGAAGTTATTTTTATCAATAACCATATCTTTGTATGCTCTACCAATATCCTGAGGATCTATAGTAAGTTCATTTCCAAATATCTCTACAAGTTCAAATACATTGTCTTTACATGCTAGTGTCGGTTTTTGATTTACTTTTACAGCACAAGAACCACAGATACCGTGTCTACAACTTCTTCTATATGAGAAACTACCATCATGTTCCCATTTGATTCTGTTCATGATATCAAGTACTAGTTCATCTTGATTTACATCCATCTCAATAGTATCATAATATGGGAGATAGTCTGTATCTTTGTTAAATCTAAAAACTTTAAATGTTAATTTTTTTACTTCTTGTTTATGACTCATTATTATCTCCTAGTATGTTCGTTCTTGAGGCTTAAAGTTACCTAATACAACATCCATATATTCTGTAGTTATGTTTCCATCTTTATCCATGTATGCCATAGTATGTTTTAAGAAGTTATCATCATCTCTTGTAGTGAAGTCATTTCTATAGTGTGCTCCTCTACTTTCATTTCTATGGATAGCACCGTCAACAATAAATGCTGAGAAGTCTAACATGTGTCCAAGTTCTACAGCCTCTTGAAGATCAGTATTGTATACAGGTGATTTATCATCAATTCTGATATTGTTAAATCTTGTTTTCAGATCTTTAATGATTTGTGCTTGTTGCTCTAAAGATTCTTTAGTTCTAAATACACCTGCATTGTCTGTCATAGATTGTTGTAATTCGTCTCTAAGATTTGGAACTTTTTCACTACCGTTTGAAGTTTTAATTTTTTCTAACTCTTCAATTGCATTATTTACACAGTCTCTTGTAGCTTCTTTAAATTCTATCCCATCTTTAACATCTTGAACTATTGTTTGTCCAACATGTCTTCCAAAGAATAGTGCTTCAAGTACAGAGTTTGCACCAAGTCTATTAGCACCGTGAACTGATACACATGAACACTCACCAGCAGCATAGAAACCTTCAACTAGTTCTTTAGTATTTTTTCTAACATGCCCATGCTTATTTACTGGAATTCCACCCATAGAGTAGTGAGCAGTTGCTGCAATAGAGATAGGCTCTTTTATCATGTCTTGACCAAGGAATGTAATAGCAAGGTCTCTTAGTTCAGGAAGTCTTTCCATAATGATATCTTTTCCAAGGTGTGTAAGATCTATCATAACATGATCTTTATTTTCACCACATCCTCTTCCTTCAAGAATCTCTTGTGTAATAGCTCTAGATACAACATCTCTTGATGCAAGTTCAAGTTTAT
Source organism: Campylobacterota bacterium (assembly GCA_034716855.1). Lineage (GTDB taxonomy): Bacteria > Campylobacterota > Campylobacteria > Campylobacterales > Arcobacteraceae > JAIOSF01. Next base: position 5,334 of record JAYEKV010000044.1, read on the forward strand.
TTGGAGCATATTTCTCCATAAATCTTTCACCCTCAGAGTTAAACAGTTTACCACCTTCACCTCTAGCTGCTTCAGAAATAAGTACACCAGATCCAGCAATACCTGTTGGATGAAATTGTACAAACTCCATATCTTCAAGTGGAAGACCGTGTCTAGCAACAATAGAAAGTGCATCACCTGTATTTGCGTGTGCATTAGAGTTGATCTTAAATGCTCTACCGTATCCACCAGTTGCGAACATAACAGCTCTAGCGTTACATATAATTGGTTTACTATCTACGATATTGTATGCAAATACACCATGTACCTTACCATCTTCATATAAAAGGTCAGATACATAGAATTCATCCATAAATGTAACACCGTCTCTATGAGCTTGCTCATATATTGTTTGTAGAAGTGTAAGACCTGTTCTGTCTTTTGCATAACATGCTCTTGGTGAACTTTGTCCACCAAAAGGTCTTTGTCCTATTTTACCTTCTTCGTTTCTGCTAAATACCGCACCCATTCTCTCAGCCCATCTGATTGTTTCAGGAGCTTCAGAACACATTAAATGAATAGCATCTTGATCACCTAAGTAATCACTACCTTTTACAGTATCAAACTCATGAAGCTCTACACTGTCTTCTTCACTAAGAGCTGCATTGATACCACCTTGCGCAGCACCTGAGTGGGATCTTAGCGGGTGTAGTTTAGTTAGTACACATACACTTAGTCCTGCGTGTGCAGCTTCTCTTGCTGCTGCACATCCTGCAAGACCGGCACCAACGATTACTACATCATATTTATGAATTGGAATACTCATATTGTTGTTCCTTTATTAGATTAAATTATTAATTTGCTTGATTTTAACAAATTAATTTATAAATTGTTATTAAAGCTTTTAAAAAGTTCTTTCCTTAGATTATAAGTTGTTACAAACTGAAGCATCATATAATTAATCAATAAATTAGGATTAACTATTTTTTAGTGACCAGTATACCGCTAAATATAATAAAAAGTATACCAATAAGTACAGCTGTTTGTGGAAAAGAATCACCAAGCATCATACCTATTATTATAGAAAAAATAATATTAGTGTAACCAATTGTTCCTACAATTCCACCTTTTGCCAATGAGTAAGCTTTTGTCATATATATCTGCATCATAGTAGCACTAAGACCAAGTCCTAATATTAAAACCCATGTAAACCCTGTAGGCATAATGAATTTTGCTATTATCCAGTCAATTGAATCATTTGTGTAAAATTCACCAATACCTAATAAAATGATTGGTCCTATTGTTCCTATAAGCATAAAAGATAATACTATGGCACGGTTGTCATAATATTTTTTTAATTCTCTAATAGATGTATAAGCTAGACCTGCACCTACACCACTTAATATACCAAGCCAATCTGTTTTATCAAGGGATGTAACATCAAATCCAGTTATAAACATAATCCCAAAGAATCCTAAAAATACACCACTCCACCCAAGTTTATTAAGATTCTCTCTTAAAAAAATAAATGAAAAAAGTGCTGTGAAAATTGGAGATAGTTTACTAAAGGTTATAGCTTCAGCAAGAGGGATATGTGCAATATTGTAAAAATACATCAATAAAGCACTAAATCCAATAAAGCCCCTGAAAAAAAGTAAAAAAGGCTTTCCCCCTGTTTGTTTTAGAGGTGATTTATATATTGCTAAGGAGATAAGTATAACTCCTGTAACATTTCTAAAAAACACTATCTCTATTGAACTCATGTAGTTACTTAACTCTTTAGCAAATCCACCTGTAAATGCAAATAAAAATGAGGCTATGAGCATATATTTTACTGCTTGATTGATATTTTGTTTTTCTTCTATATTATTCATTGTCGGGATTTTAATATAGTTTTAGTTAAAAAGGCTTTATTTATGGGCTTTTTAGCCACAGTATGTTGATTTTATCTCAAGAAAGGTAGTTTTTCTTTATTAAGCCTAATATGTTTTGTTATTTCTAGTTGATTGCAGTTTATGAGTACCATAAGCTATAAATTTAGCTATTTAACTTTGAACAATATATATCTTTTTTCTTTCCTTTGAAGAGGGTATATCAAGAAGTTTTCTATATTTTGTTATGGTTCTTCTTACCATTTTCATAGTGTATCTTTTTATAACATTGTCAACTATATCTTGGTCTGTTAAGGGCTTACTTCTATCTTCATTTTCTATAAGCTGTCTTATGAAGTTCTTTATCTCTGAAGATGAAAGGTTTTTTGATACTGCATTTGTAAAGAAATGCTTTAATGGGAATGTTCCCCTTGAACATTTGATATATTTGTTTGATACGGCTCTACTTATGGTTGATTCTTCAAACCCGAGCTCTTTTGCAACATCAGACATTGTAAGTGGTTTTAGTTCACTTCCTATGAAAAAACCTATCTGTTTTTCAACTATGATAAGTATAAGTTTATAAAGAGTAGATTTTCTAAGTTCTAGAAGATTTACAAGGTCTCTGGCTTCTTTTAGTTTTGCTTTTATATCCTCATTTTTTGTTTTAAATGGGTCACTTACAACTATATCCGGGTAGTAGTCGTTGTTTATTTTTAGTGTTATATCGTCATCAACCTCTACAAAAAAGTCAGGCACTATATAAGGTTGCTCTGCAAGATAATCAACAGCAGGGGGATTGTTGAATTTTTTGATAGTATCTTTTGCCTCTTCAAACCTATGGTGCTTGTGGTATTTGTCTATGTTTTTTAAATTTTCTATTATCTTTACTGTTAATTGATACAGTTCTTCATCTATATCCATATCATTTAGTTGAAATAAAAAAGACTCAGTCATATTATAAGCTCCTGCACCTAGAGGTTCTATATAGGTAAATCTTTGCCTGATAGACTCTGCAAAGTCGACTGTTACACTACACTTTTCAGCAATAGATTCAATATTCCCCTCAAAATACCCTTCATCATTGATATAAAAAAGTATCTGCTGTGCTACTTTTTGTGAGTTTGGTGTGGGGAAAAGGGGTGCTGATATTTGTGAATCAATTTTTTCATAAATAGATTCATTGTACAGGCTCATATTCTCAATGAAACCTCTTTTGTTTTCATCACTGTTATTGTATGATGAATTTGAAAAGCTGCTTGATTCAAAATGTGAGTTAACTTCTAAAAATGGGTTTTCGTAACTATACTCTTTAAAAAGTGTATCTAGTTCCTGCAATGGTGCTTGAAGAAGTGGCAGCCATGTTTTTAGTGAAAGTTGTAAAGATTGTTTTTGTTTTACTTGAAAATTTAAGGACATATTTACTCCTGTATTTATTTTACCCAAACCAAAAAGGTTTAGATAAAAATTTATGTATAGTTTTTAATAGATTAGTATTTTAATCTAATAACTCCGTTTGGTTTAGATATTTTCATTTGACATGATAGTCTTGAGTTTGGAGTACAAGTACCAGAACAGATCTCTTTTAATACTTTTACTTC
>JAYEKV010000045.1:0-1929 GCA_034716855.1 Campylobacterota bacterium
TATTTGACGGCAATATATAAGGAGATATATGAAACCTATAGATCAATTTATAACTCTAGTAGAAGATGAAAAGTTTGAAGAAGCCCACGAGGTACTGGAGCATGACTGGATAAGATTTAAAAAAGAGGATAAAAAAGAATATGCTCTTTTTTACAAAGGTCTTATAAACGGTGCTACCTCTATTGCTTTGATACGAAGAGGTAGAAGCCAAAGAGCTAGAGATGTAACATGGGGTGCTTTTATGAGGTATAGGGAGTATATAGGATATAGTTGTGTATCAAATAGGGATAGGTATGTTGAGGCTATTGAGTTGATTGAGGTTAAGAGGGATAAGTTTATATTGGGTTAATTAACTTGGATAGAACTCTAAACAGCCATACTCTTACCTGCTACTTTTTTAAAAAAAGTACCGCAAAAATCGGTGCAAAAGTTGAGATTTTTCGGGAGTCTTATGATAAATTTCCTAAAAATCAAAAACTCGCATCCGCTCAAACAGTTTGATTTTCTTAACGGAAATTCATCAACGACTCTTTATCCGAAAAACTCAAATTGCACCACCCTTTGTCCGCTAGCTTTTTCTTTTTAATTTAAATAGTAAAGAAAAATTAACGGACTTAGAAAGAATGCCAACATTTGCAGAAGCTGATAATTTTCTATTTTTATACGGAAAAAACCGAGAATGTCTGACTGAAAAAAGGTGACTGAATGTCACGTTTTGAAAGGAGTTTCGCAGGTTAGTATAAAAATATAAAATTATCAGGTACCTGAAGGGCTTCGAAACCATTGGCGATTTCTTTTGGTTTCGTTTTCTTTCTAAAAGAAAAGGAAAGTTAATAAGAGTAAGCTCTTCAATTCTTTATAAATTAATTAACCACTTATAAATTTCAAAACTTACAACTCTTGTGACGCTAACTGTGACACCATTTTGATATAATTTTTATAGTTAAAAAATAATAAGGAAGATCAATGAGTAATAATACAAGAATACCTGCATGTCAAAAATACATAAAAAGAATCCAAAATGAAATTTCTAAAAGTATTTATATAACGGATAGAAAAATATCTGAATATTTTAAATCAAACAAATTACCTTTAGAATTACAAGAAGAATTTGGAGAAACTGAATATGATTTTATAAAAGAAACTATTGAGATTATGCCAAGATTAAGATTTATATATTTAGTTACACTATTTGAAGCATTTATGAAAGAATACATGAAAGATCTAGAAATTGACAAAAAACCTTTAGTACAAAAATGGGATTTAAAAAATAAACAAAAAGACAAAAAAGAACTTGAATATATTAATACTAGTAGTAGTTTATTAAATACTCAATTTTCTAAGTTTATTATTGAAAACTCAACAAAAGCTAAAATTGATAATTTTGGATTTTTTCAAGAATTAGGTACACTAAGAAATTGTATCATTCATCATGATGGTGTAATCATAAAAGAAGAATGGATAAAACTATTAGAAAATAACTGTGGTAAGGACATTAAAGTTGGAGATAAAATTGAAATCACAGATAAAATTTTAAGCACACTCCTTACTGGTGCTATTGAATTTATGGCATTAAGTGACTCTAATAATTGGAAAAGTTGAAACACAGGGTAAAACCCCGCCTTTTCAATTCTCAACTTTTAACTCTTAATTCTTAACCAAAAAATTAAACATCCAACTCAATAACCTTCCAAGGCAGCCCTTGCGTCATCAACTCATCCATAAATGGCTGTGAGCTGTACTCCTCAACATTTCTAGCACCTCTTAAGTCCCAAGTACCGTTATATACAAGCTTTGTACCTATCATAGCAGGTACTCCCGTAGTATAGCTTACTGCTTGTGCTGTAGTTTCTTTGTAACACTCTTGGTGATCACAGATATTATAGATGTAGTATTTTTTTCTTTTACCGTCTTTTATACCTTCACAGA
>JAYEKV010000046.1:0-1927 GCA_034716855.1 Campylobacterota bacterium
TTACGCCTTTAGAGGAAGATTTTGCAGCAAATAATGCAATGAGAAATAAAATACTTATCTTTATAGCAGCTGCTCTTTTCTTACTTGTAGTTTACTATTCAATGATACTTGCAAAAAGGGAAAATGAGCTTTTAAGTGCAAACGATATCTTAGATGCAAAAGTAAAAGAGGAGGTTGCTAAAAATACTCAAAAAGAGATGCAGCTTATTCAGCAAAGTAGAACAGCTGCTATGGGTGAGATGATGGGTGCTATTATTCATCAGTGGAAACAACCTCTAAATACAATCTCTATAGCAAATAGTTCTATAGATATGCATATTATTATGGATGACTTTGATAAAGAGATTTTTACAAAACAGACAGAATCAATAAAAGCTCAGATAGAATATATGAATATAACTATGAATGACTTTAGAGATTTCTTTATAACAAAAGAGAAGTCGTGTTTTGATATGAGTCAATGTGTAGTAGATGTACAAAAGCTTATAGGTAAAATATATGAGATACAAAAAATAAATATCATTTCAGACCTACAAGATGATCTTATAGTGAGTGGATATTCAAATGAATTAAATCAGGTAATTATAAATATACTGAATAATGCAAGAGATATTATAAAAGAAACAGAACCTGAGATAAAAGATATATTTGTGCGAAGTTATCAAGAAAACGGTAGTGCCTATATCACAATTACTGATTGTGCAGGTGGAGTACCGGAAGATATAATAGATAATATCTTCGAGCCTTACTTTACAACAAAAGATGACGACAAGGGTACAGGTATAGGTCTAGATATGTCTATGAGTATTGTTCAAAAAGTTGATGGTGATCTAAGTGTAGAAAATGTTACAACTACTATTGACGGTAAAGAGTATAAAGGTGCACAGTTTACGATAATGATGAGAAGCTGTAAAGAGGAAGATAAGTAGTTGAGGGAAGTAAGTGTTAGTTAGAAACACTTACTTTACAATCTTTTAGAATATCAGGCTTTGATATTTTGATAAATAGTTTTCTTACTTTGTATTTTTTAATAAGTTTTTTTTGAAGTGAGTTAATAGCATCTTCAATTAGCTCAAACTTCTCTTTTTTCATAGTTCGTTTTACATCATATGCAACTTTGCTATAGTCTACAAACTGACCGTTTTTAAAATCATATTCAAAAGATATATCTATAATAACTTTTTGCTTTTTTACTCTTTCAAAGGGGAGTATCCCTATGATAGTTTTGAAGTTAAGCTGTTCAATAAATACTTTCACTAAACTACTTTACCCTCTTCTCCACGAACTAATCTAACAATATTTGGGATATGTTTGTAGAAGATTATAAATGCGATGATATACATAGGTGCATTTGAATTTACCTCAAGCCCGTTATTTAGAGCCATAGCTGCAACTACTACAGCAGCTAATCCTAAAAGTGAAGAGATAGAAGATACTTTTAATACTTTTGCACAGAATCCCCACACAAGAGCACCTATAATTGTAGGGATAGGTATAAGAACTAAAAATACACCTAAAGCTGTAGCCACACCTTTTCCACCCTCAAAGTTTAAATAAGCACTATAACAGTGACCAACTACACTTAAAACAGCAATAGCCCATAGTGTTTCATTACTCATACCCATAGCCATAGCCACAACTATCACAACTGCACCTTTTAAAGCATCAAGAATAACAGTAGCGATCCCTAGTTTTTTAGCTAGTGCAGGATCTGTTTGTTTTACAACTCTTAAAACATTTGTAGCACCTATACTTTTACTACCTGCTGCTTGTACATCTACACCTGCAAACTTTTTTGCCAAAACAAGACCAAACGGGATAGAACCGATTAAATATGCTGAAATATAAAATAAAATATTAGGGTTTGTGAAAAAATCCATGATTTAGTATCCTTTGTAAATAATCTGTATTTTATCTAATTAGACTT
>JAYEKV010000047.1:0-8683 GCA_034716855.1 Campylobacterota bacterium
GATAAACTCTTACTCATCTATATTTGAATGGACTAAACAACAGTCAGAAGCGATAGTATCAACTCTTCAGCAGAACAAAGATGTAAAAGTTTTTGTTGAGTATATGGATTCTAAAGTATTAAAACTTAACAATGAAAGGGAAGATAATTTTATAAACTTTTATAAGAAGAAATATAAAGATGTAAAGTTCAGTGCAATTATTACAACTGATGATAATGCTTTAAATTTTGTAAGGAAGTATCAAAATGAAGAGATATTTAAAGATGCGAAGTATTTCTTTTCAGGCGTAAATAATCTATCTCTTTCAAAACTACTTCCAAAAAACCTTTATAGTGGTGTTTTTGAAGAAAAAGACCCCTCTGGAAATTTACATCTTGCTCAAAAAGCAGTAAAAAATCTAAAAACAGTATATTTAATAGGAGATGATTCTTTAACAGCAAGAAAAGAGATAGTTCATTATAAATCACATCTTAATTTGGACACTATTGAGTATATCTATTTAAACAGTAAAAACTTTGAAGATATACTTGAAGGTTTGAAGTCTTACAAAAAAGATTCCGCAATGATGCTTTTGGTATTTACAGCTTTTTCTTATAAGGAGAAACATATAAATTGTGATGAGGTACTTAGTACATTAAGTTCCCACTATAAAGAGCCTATGCTTATACATACAAATGTTTTTATTAACAAAAAAAATACAAATATTATAGGTGGTGATTGTACAGATGCCAAAGCTGCAGGTAGAACCGTAGCCAATAAAGTTTTACAATATTTAAACGGTACGCCAGTAAAAGATATTAAGTATTCATTTAAAGAGGGTAATAAAGTATATCTAAATGTAGGAAATTTAAATAAATTCAATATAGATATAGAACAGATGGATGCAAAAGATCCTATTTTAATAAATAAACCTGATTCGTTTTATGCACTTTATTCTGTATGGATAAACTCATTTATAGCTATTATTGTTGTTGTGCTTGGATTTACTTTTGTGTTGATAAATAAAAATAAACAACTTCGTAAATCTTCAAGAAAGATAAAAGCTCTAAATGATTCTCTTGAATTAAAAGTACAGCATGCTTTGAAAAAGTTAAAAAAACAACATAATCAACATAAAGACAATATAGTAAAAAATACAAAATTCAGTGTAATTGGACAGATGGCTGCGGGGATCACACATGAGATAAATACACCTTTGACATATATAAAAGGAAATGTTGAGATGTCAAGATATGATCTTGAAGATATGCCTGAAAATGAGTTCAAAGAGAGACTTTTAGATGATAATCAAAAAGTTATGGACGGTATAAAAAGAATGGCACTAATCGTTGAGTCAATGAGAGAAGTGTCTCAAGCAACACCAAAAGAGAGAGAAGAGTGTAATCTATATGATACTATAGTAACTGCTTTAATTCTTATCTCAAATAGAGCAAAGCAAGTATCAAGTATCTATATTAATGATGAGTTATTTGATATAGATACTATAGAAAAAAACAAATACAACTATATGGTATCGATAAATAAACAAAGAATAGAACAAGTATGGACCATCATCTTAAATAATGCGTTGGATGAACTAGTAAAAAAAGATAGTTTTGAGGATAGAAGAATTGATATCAATTTAGTCAAAAAAGTAAACGATGTGGAAGTTACCTTTAAAGATAATGCAGGTGGTATCTCTAATGAGATTATTGATGTGATATTTGAACCTTTTGTAAGTACAAAAGAATCTTCTGGGATAGGGATAGGGCTAAATGTAGCCAAAAAGATCTTGGATGAACACGATACTTATATAGCAGCTTCTAATATCGATAATGGTGCACAGTTTAAAATATGGGGATTTGATAGAGTTAGTGATTAAAAGACGATTTATAGTACAGAACTCATACTCCACATAGGTACCATAATAGCAAGTATAAGCCAAAGAACCATTACTGCAATAATTAGTATCATAAACGGTTCAAAGATCAAGGAAAAGTTTTTGATACTTTGATCAAATCTTTCTTTGTATAGTTTTGATATGTCATACAGTACCTTTTCATAGTTTGCCGTATATTGTGCAGTATACAAAAGCTTTATAGTAAGCTCATCAAATATTTTCACCTCTTCAAAAGCTTGTGCTATTGAGTTGCCGTTTTTTATTTTGTTTATAATCTCATCTATAGTATTTGTTATATAATCATTGTTTATTACATTTTTACTATGTTTTATTGCAAGTTGAAAGTTATATTTTGAATTTACTATTATTGATATAGATAAAAACAGTCGATAATAGTAGTAGTTTTTTATAAGTTCACTTAATAGAGGTATGTTAGAGATGATAAAAGTATCAAAGAGCAGTTTGTATTTTTTGTAAAAAAAATATATACCGTAAAAAAGTGATAAAAACAACAGTATCAAAATAATAAAGTAATCTTCAAAGGCACTTTGTATCCATAGGAGCATTTTTGTAGATAAGGGCAGATTATCTCCTAACATCTTAAATATATACTCAAAGTTAGGAATAACATATAAAAATATCATCGATACTGATATAATAAGCGAAATAAAAAGTATCATAGGATATCTAAGTGCATCTTTTAATTTATCTTTTGTTGAGATGTCCTGTTCATACAGTGTGACTATCGAGTTTACAGCTTCTTTTGTATTTGAGTTTTCAAGACCCATTTTTATAAACATAATTGTTGTTTTGCCTATTGTACTGCTATATGGTTTTAGAGCTATCTCTATATCTTTTGATGTTTTTATGGCATTGTCAAGTGTCTGCAAGAAAACTAAAGTTTCTTTGTTCTTTTCTGAATTTATAAGAAGAGAGATCGAGTCACTTATTGTAAGGTTTGAGTTTAACATTATACTTAGTTGTTTAAATAGTTCATATATATTTTTTTTACTGTTGCTTTTTTTTAAAGATATTATATTTTTCATATCTTTTATCTGTTCTATTGCTATGATGTTATCTGGATAGTTTGAGTTGTTTTTTAGATCTTCTGGAGTTTTTGCATTTAATATAACAGTTTTAATTTTATCATTATTTTGATAGATCACTTTAAATCTCATGTGATATCCTACTTAGGTATTCTTCTAGTGAAGTTGTCCCTTTTTCTACCATCTTTTTTCCGTTTGACCTAAGCTCTTTAAAGTTTTTCTTTTTTGCCAAAGGGAGTATATCCAGAAAATTATTGGATGAGATAAGTCTTGATATATCCTCATCTATATTTAAAACTTCACATACTATTTTTCTGTCTTTATATCCACTGAAATTACATCTATCACACCCTTTTTTTATATAGCTTTTTATTTGCTTGTCATATTCTTTACAATGAGAACACAGAACTCTTACTAGTCTTTGAGAGATAACCATTTTTAGGGTTGAAGCTACAAGGTAAGTGGCTGCTTGCAAATCAAAAAGCCTTGTAATGGTTTCTGCTGCATTATTTGTATGAAGTGTCGCTATGACCAGATGTCCAGTAAGTGATGCCTGCATAGCTATTTGAAGGGATTCTTGATCTCTTATTTCCCCTATCATAAGTATGTCTGGATCTTGCCTTAGGATATTTTTTAGAACTGTACCGTAGTCGAGATTTATATCATTGTTTATATTTACTTGTATTATACCGTCAAGCTTATACTCTACAGGATCTTCAACAGTGATTATCTTTTTTTCATTTGTATTTAGATGTTTAAGTATAGAGTACAGTGTTGTTGTTTTTCCGCTTCCTGTGGGTCCTGTTACTAGTATCATACCTTGGGTAAGCTTCAAAGTGTTTTTTATAGAGCTAAGTATACTATCGTCAAATCCTATTGTATCTAAGGACTTTTGAACATTGTTATTGTCAAGTATTCTTAAAACAATCGATTCACCATAAATTGTAGGTATGGTAGATATCCTAAAATCATAATCCTTATCATCTATTTGTTTTGTGAATCTTGAGTCTAAAGGGAGTCTATTTTGAGAGATGTCAAGGTTTCCTAAAAATTTTATTACAGAACTTATAAGTTGAAACAGTTCTACTTTAAATTGGAAAAAAGAGTTTAAAATACCGTCTACCCTTAGCCTTATTGTAAAAATATTTTTAAATATCTCAAAGTGAATATCACTTGCATTGATTTTTACGGCATATGATAAAATTTGATCTATAAAATGAAGTATAAATGAATTTTCTGATTTGATATTTTTATGCTTTAGTGCCTGTATGGCATTGTTATAGAGTTTTTGTTTTATATGAAGATATTTATATTCCATATCTAGGTAGTTTTGTTCTACCTCTATAAGTTTAACAGGTTTATTTAACAGTTTCGTAATTGGATTTAGATCTTGATGAATATTTGATGAAGCGGTGAGTATATAAAGTATATTGTTTTGTATAGGTAAAATATTGTATTGTTTTAAAAGATCAATATCTACATTTGTACTAAGATCGTATTCTATATTGTATTTTATGAAACTGTTGCTATCCATCTTGACTCCAAAGATTTTTAGTACTATGTACTTCAAGATATAAAAGCTTTTTATTTTTAATATTTTCTAGAGATATACCATTTGGTGATATGTTTTTAATAACATACCCTTCTATTTTATCATTTGTTTTATACCAATTTTGATTGATATAAACTTCATTATCTAAAATGGCATTTATTTTAAAGTTAGTTCTATTTTTATAATTTGTGTATGACCTTTTTAGTGAAAAAGGATTTGGTATATTATTGATATTTTGAATTTTTCTTTTTTCGTTATAGATATATTTTGTATTTAGTGTTAAAGATGAGACTATAGTATTTTGTTCTTTATGTATTTTTATAGTGTTGATATTAAAGTGGATGCTCAGATAGTTTAAAAAGTTCATTATGTCAGACAATTTACCCTCTATATCCAATGAACAGTTATTTTTGTCAAATTGTATCTTTTTTGTTTTTATATTATAGAGTTGAAGTGTTTGTTCTATTTTTACAAATACTATACCTTGTGTTGTTTTATCTATTTTTTGTTCTAGTTGTTTTAGTTTAGTATTAAAAGAGGTGTCAAGTTTTGGTAAGATCTCTTTTTTTTCTTCTACAAACAGTTGATCACTATATATAAATAATAAACTATAAAAAATCATACTTATGATATATATTTCTACCTTCTGAATAAGCGACAGTTTCTCAAAATAGTTTTTAAAGTTCAATTCTAATCTCCATTTTATAGAGTGCATTTTCTTCATCAAATATGAGAGACTTTATTGTACTTTTATTATTGTATGAGTTTAAAAAATTGATCAGATTGTTTTTTTTAGTATGAGTTACAATAAGTTTAAATACAGCTTTTTCAAAAACTATCTCTTGAAGTAGAATATTATTGATTTTTATATATTTAAATATCTCTATTATATGCTCAGCAGTCTTGTTATCATGCTCTTTTAATATCTTTTTGAGTTTTGTATAACGCATCTGTCCAGCTGATTTGGAACTATTTATTTGTACCGGGATCTCTTTTGCAGTAGTGTTCTTATGTATAATAGCCGTACTAAAGATGATAAATGAAAATATAAGATAAATTATAAAGTATCTGTATGAGTTTTTTTGTATTAGTTTATGGTATCGTGTAGAGATTTTGGGATCTTTTTTATACTTATTTTTTAGATCATTTAAATGTTTTTTATCAATGTATGTGATGGAATTGATTTTTATCTTGTAAGTTTGTGATACATAGATATCTATATCCTCTTGTGCTACATTTTTTATATTTTTAAAAAGAAGAAATTTACCATTTTTATAAAGTGTAAAGTAATGATCTGTAAAAAATACATCATATCTTATTTGACCCTCCATACTATCACACAACATTTCAAAAATAAATGGTTCTAAAATAGTATCTTTATAATTGTTTGTATTAAAAATAACAATTTCATAAGTTAAAGTTGAATCTAAAAAACTATAGTAAATATAGCTGTTTGAAGTAAATTTGATATTTTGGTCAGTGAGGTTTCTTTCTATAAATTTTAAAAGATACTTGGATTGTATCTTTTCGGTCACTTTTAAGGAGGAGGTTTGTATCTCTGAAGCATCTATTACTTGGATGCCAGAGATATCTTTCATCAGTCGAAGCTGTATCCCATATCTTTAAGGGCTGATTTGTTTTTGGTCCACCCTTTTTTTACAGATACAAAAAGTTCAAGATAGCACTTTTTCCCAGAAAGCTTTTCTATTTTCTTTCTAGAGTTTAGTCCTATTCTTTTTATAGCACTTGCGCCTTTTCCAATGATCATCCCTTTTTGAGTAGACTTTTCAACTATAATAGTTGCTTTTATCACATCTACATTTGGTTTTTCTTCAATTTTGTCTATTACAACATCAGTTTCATAAGGTATCTCATCACTTATATTGTCAAATACAGACTCTCTTATAAACTCTTTGTATATCTCTCTTAAGTGTGATGTTGTCATGATCTCCGTATCAAATAAAGGTGGTGATGAAGGGAGGTATTTTACAACTACATCAAGTATATCTGAAGGTTTTGTCCCTTTTTTTATAGATACAGGGATGATAGCTTCGTATCTGTCTTCATATTTTTTATACTCTTCTATTTTTGTATAAACTTCATCTTTTTTTACAAAGTCCGTTTTTGTTAGAAGAAGTAGATGTTTTGTATTTTTTTTATTTTTTTCCAAGAAATCTTCATAGTGGGTAATCTTATCCGTAACTGGTGCTAAAAATATAATAAGATCACAGTCACCTATAGCTTTTATAGCTTCTTCAAGCATAAATTGATTTATCAGTTTCTCTTTTTCATGAAGTCCTGGAGTATCTACGAATACTATTTGGTCATCGTCCTTCATTACGATGATGTTTGATCTTTTTCTTGTAGCATTTGCTTTGTGAGATACCATAGCAATCTTCTCACCTACAAGCCAGTTAAGCAGTGAGCTTTTCCCTGCATTTGGCCTACCTACTGCTGCAACAAATCCACATTTTGTTTCTATCAAATTATTTCCTTATATTGCCGTTATTATGACGGCTCATTAATGTTAGATTATAACTTTTATTGGCTTATCAGTTCTTTAGTGATAAAATCATGATATAAATAATATAAAACTAGGACTTTATTATGCTTAAGTATCTTTTATCTTTTGTTTTCTTTTATTCCTTAGCTTTCTCTCAAGCTGAAGATATTGGTGTAGACTGCCTTTTGCTTGTTGACGAGAACTCTATCATATGCAAATATACCCAAGTAAGAGTAGATCATGAGAAAACCGTAACTTTCCAATGGATAGAACCAAATGGAGAGATCAGCAGAAGTAGAGAGATGATCATACCTGCACATCATGGTTCAGTTTATGATTACAGATATATCAAAGGAAGAGCAATAGGTGAATGGACTTTTAAAGTTATAGATGAACAAAAAGAGTACACTACCAAGTTTACTATAGATGCCAAATAAAACAGCCATTATAGGAGCAGGTGCTTCGGGTCTCATATCTGCCGTTTTTTTAGGCAGAAAAAATATCCCCGTTACCATATTTGAAAAGAACTCAAAAGTTGGAAGAAAGCTTCTAACTACAGGTAATGGAAGATGTAACATCACAAATACTCATATCTGCGTTGATAATTTTCACTGTACAGATCCCGAGTTTGTAAAATACCCCATAAATGCTTTTGACTATAACTCTTGTAAAAAATTCTTCAACGAAATAGGTATAGAGTTTACCCAAGGTGCTAAAAATAGAATCTACCCTATGTCACTTACGGCTTCAAGTGTAGTTGACCTTTTAGAATATGAGTGTATTAAGAACAATGTAAATATACAACTTGACACGCAAGTAGACAAAGTAGAGTATAAGAACGGCAAATATATTATAAACTCAAAAGATAGTTTTGACAATGTTATAGTAGCATCAGGTAGTATAGCTATGCCAAAGCTTGGGTCTTCAGATACAGGGTATAAAATAGCACAAGAGTTTGGTCATGTTATAATTGAACCTTTTGCCTCACTGGTTCAGCTAGTAAGCAGCAATAAAAATCTTGATATTATTACAGGTGTAAAAGTTGACGGTATTATAAATGGCGTACAGGGTGATATACTTTTTACCAAGTACGGTATTTCGGGAAGTGCTGTTTTGGATATAAGTAGAGATATTGCTTATGAACTTCAATACAATGATGAGGTAAATATATCAATAGACACCATGCCATTGTTTAACAGAAAAAAGCTTAGTGATATTCTTCTAAAAAGAGCTTCTCAAGACCCAAATAAAGATATATATTTATGGCTTGACGGACTAATGAACAAAAAACTATCACGCTATATCATTCAAAGTTCAATAGATACCAAAAATATAAAACAGGTAAAATCTATCAATAGAAAAGATATACAAAAAATAGCACACAACATTAAAAATCTTCAATTTACCATAACTGATACAAAAGGTTTTGATTCTTGTGAAGTTTGTGCAGGCGGTGTGGAAGTAAGCAATGTGAATAATAAAACTATGGAGTCAAAACTTCAAAAAGGGCTATACTTCACAGGAGAAGTTTTGGATGTAGACGGTCAATGTGGAGGGTATAATCTCCACTTTGCATGGGCAAGTGGTTATCTTGCTTCTAAGAATATATCTTAAATATCATCTATAATAAAACCATATTTTATATAACTTCTTTATAACAAATACAGTCCTTTATATGATAATTGATTAATATTGGAACAATT
>JAYEKV010000048.1:0-1907 GCA_034716855.1 Campylobacterota bacterium
TGTAACGCTAGAATGACAGATAAAGAGTATGATCTTGCTAAGCATTTAGCTAAACAAATCGGTACTCAAATGATTCACTTTGTACCTAGATCTAACCATGTTCAAAGAGCAGAGCTTAGAAGAATGACAGTTGTTGAGTATTCTCCAAGCCATGATCAAGCTATGGAATACAAAGAGTTAGCTAGAAAAATTATTGCAAATGATTTAAAAGTTATCCCTGAGCCATTAGAGATGGATGATCTTGAAAACCTATTAATGGAATTTGGTTTAGAAGAAGAGGTTGATGAAGAAAACTTAGGACAAAAAGAAGCGTAAGCTCTCTTTAGTCTTAAATTAAATAACAAAAATAATAAATAAAAATATAGGAGAATAATATGTTTGTATGTGGATACCACTTTCCAGCGAGTGAAGGAAATGATGTAAGTTTTGACAAGGTTATAGAAAAAGTTGAAGAAGGTATTGATGCAACAGGTAAGACTGTTACATTAACAAGTGAGACAAGAGAAGGTCAAAAATTAGAAGAGCTTGAAGTTCCAGCAGGTACATTTGCTCATACTGCATTTGTAGATTATTTTACAAATACAGAAGTTGAAGCAAAAGATGATTTAAAAATGGTTTATTATACAAATAAATACCAAATTTCAGAAATTTCTAAATCAGTTGATGGAGATGTAACAAAAGCTCTATGTAAAAAATTAGATGATATGAATCTATACAGAGTAAAAGTAGCGTAGTAAATTAAGAGTTAAGAGTTAAGAATTAAGAGTTAAGTTATTTATCTCTTATCTTCTCTTTTAAAAAAAGAAAGGAAAGTTTATGGCAAACGAAGAATTAGAAGCTTTACAAAAAGAAGCTATAGAAGAGGTACTGTCTGTTTACCCTGCAAAAGCTGCTAAAAACAGAGCAAAGCACTTGGGTGTTGACTCTCCAGAAGGAGTTAAAGGTGCTTGTGACAAAAGTAGATCAAATAAACAAACTGTTCCAGGTGTAATGTCTCAAAGAGGTTGTGCGTACGCAGGTTCTAAGGGTGTTGTATGGGGACCTATTAAAGATATGATCCATATCTCTCACGGACCAGTAGGTTGTGGTCAGTACAGTAGAGCTGGTAGAAGAAACTACTATATAGGTACTACTGGTATAGACTCATTTGTTACTATGAATTTTACAACAGATTTTTCTGAAAAAGATATTGTATTTGGTGGAGATACTAAACTTAAAAAAGCTCTTACTGAGATTGATGAGTTATTCCCTTTAAACAATGGTATATCTATTCAGTCTGAGTGTCCAATTGGTCTAATCGGTGATGATATTCAAGCTGTTGCAAAAGTACATAAAAAAGAATCTGACAAACCAGCAGTTGCAGTTTCTTGTGAAGGTTTTAGAGGGGTTTCTCAATCACTTGGTCACCATATTGCAAATGATGTTATCAGAGATGAAGTTATGCCTGATTCTGCATCAAGACAAGGTTTTGAAACGACTGATTATGATGTAGCTATTATTGGTGATTATAATATCGGTGGTGATGCTTGGGCATCAAGAATCTTACTTGAAGAGATGGGTCTTAGAGTTATTGCTCAATGGTCTGGTGATGCTACTTATAAAGAGATGGCAATCGCTCCAAAAGCTAAATTAAATTTACTTCACTGTTATAGATCTATGAACTATATCTCAAGACATATGGAACAAGAATTTGGAATTCCTTGGATGGAGTATAACTTCTTTGGACCTTCTAAAACAACAGAGTCTTTAAGAAAAATCGCTGAGTTCTTTGGACCTGAAGTTCAAGAGAAAACTGAAGCTGTTATCGCTAAATATACTAAGATGACTGATGAAGTTATCGCTAAGTACAGACCAAAACTAGAGGGTAAAAAAGTTATGCTTTATGTTGGTGGATTAAGACCAAGACA
>JAYEKV010000049.1:0-1907 GCA_034716855.1 Campylobacterota bacterium
TAAGCAACAACAGAAGAGAAGTATATGAGAGTTTTGGGGAAATCAAAGATGGGTCTCTTTTACCCTTAGAGTATAAAAAAACTAAAACCACCAACAGATATACAAAAATAAAAAGATATGTTTTTGATCATGAAAATAAAAAAGTTACACTATATAAAGAGTCTGTTTATTACGATGTAAAAAATGAACTACTTAATGATGAGTATGTTTTCAATAATACAAAAAAAGATGAAAAAACAAAAGAGGTCTATAAGTTTTATGCCAAAAATGATATCTTGTCTTTATACTTTAATCTAATAAATGAGATAAAAGAAGCACAAAAGGATAATTTTACCTTTAAAGCTGTAGGTGCAAAGGAAAATAACGGACTTATAGAGATCATCAAGCCAAAAGCAGGTGAACTAGCAAGTATGAAAAAGTTTATGAATCTTGAAAAGGATCACTTTTTAAAAGTAATAATAAACCAAGATATATTCACAAGCTCAAAAGGTGAGATGCTTATTAATATTGATGATAAAAATATATGCAGCAAAGCTATATTAAAAGATGTACTTCTTTTTGGTGATATAATAGCTACGAAAGTTAATTAAGAGTATTTTATAAATAAATAACAATTTTATCATATTAATGTTACAATTTCTGATGACTAATATAGATGAAAATTTAAACAATAACTTTTTCAAAGAAATTAAAAAAAACAATCTTGAAGATTTGATTAGTTTTAGTAAAACCATAAGAGTTTTGTATGTTGATAGTGATTTAGAACATTTTAATGATATCTTCGGGCTTTTTAAAATCTTTTTTCATGATATTGATATTGCTCATGACGGTTACGAAGGTTTTGAGTTATTTAAAAAAAATAAATATGACCTTATCATATCAGCTATTGATATGCCAAAAATAAATGGTATAGAGATGATCAGTAAAATACGAGAGATAAGTAGGCATATCACTATATTGACACTTTCATCTGAACAAAAAGGTTTTATAGACCTTATAAGATTGGGTATAGACGGGTATATATTAAAACCTGTTGAAGTCAAGCAGTTTGTATCGATAGTACAAAAGGTTATTGAGAAGCTGGAAAATAAACAGGATCTTTATAACTATAGAATCAATCTAGAAAAAATAGTGGAAGAAAAAACAAATGAACTATCCAAAATCAATCAAAACTTAGAAAAGATCGTAGAAGATGAAGTTAAAAAGAACAAAGAGTTCCAAGAACAATTAAATCATCAGGCAAAACTAGCTTCTATGGGAGAGATGATGTCAAATATTGCACATCAATGGAGACAACCATTAAGTGTTATAAGTACTATATCTACAGGCTTGGAACTGAAAATAGATCATGGAATTTTCAATGAAAATGAAGCAAAAAAAGATCTTAATCATGTTGACCAGATGGCTCAACATCTCTCTAGTACAATAGATACTTTTAGAAATTTCATGTCTAATGATAAAATATTAAAAGAGGTAGTTTTACAAAAAGAGATAGACAGTGCACTTGATATTGTAATATCACTGTTAAAAACAAATCATATCAACCTTATAAATAATATAAACTATGATCTTCCTATTAAAACAAAACTTATTTCAGGAGAACTTTCTCAAGTTATAATCAATATAATAAGCAATGCCAAAGATGCATTGATTGAAAAAAACAAAAAAAACGCTTGGGTAAAGGTAGATTTAGAAAAGCTTAGTGATAAAATAGTTATCAAAATAGAAGATAATGCAGGTGGAATACCTGATAAAATATTATCTAGAATATTTGAGCCTTATTTTACCACAAAATACAAATCACACGGTACAGGTCTGGGGCTTTATATGAGCTATAAAATCATCACTGAAAGCTTAAATGGTAATTTATATGCCCAAAACAATGAAAATGGTGCCGTATTTTTCAT
>JAYEKV010000050.1:0-8601 GCA_034716855.1 Campylobacterota bacterium
TTTTTATCTACACTTTTACTCCATCTTTTTATGAACTCTTCTCTTTTAAAAATTTTAGCACCAAGATCAAGTTTATATTGCATATAAGGATGTCCTAGATTCCAAAAATCAAACTCTTTGTTTTGTAGATATTGAGCTAAAAGTGTCATTTGAAGTTTCCCGTAGTTATTGTATCTTTTTTCTTTTGAACAAAAACCGCTTAGACTAGTGTATGTAGCACCAATTTTATAGCCTATCTCTGCAGCTATTATATTTTGTGTATTTTTATCAATGATCTTACAAGTTAAAAGTTCAAAGTCTATATTTGGATGTTTATATTGAGTTAAGTAGGAAAGCATCTGTTTATAGTTCCCCTCAAGCCAACACTCATCATGATAAGATATTATCTTGTCAACTACAGGGATAATATTTCTATCTACAACAAAACTGTACTCTGAACTGTTTTTTAGAAGCTGTTTTACTTTTTTAGATATATGAAGCTTTTCAAAATCTAATACTGCATATTCAAACTGTATCTCAGGCAGAAGTATATAGTTATCTTCTATTTTTTGACTGACACTTATAAAACCTTTATGGGCAAGTTCTATATAGAATGAAGGTGAGAAGTCGTCACTATAGTAGTAATTGTGTTCTATATTTGGATAAATATAATTCAAAAGGAGGTTATTATCGTGAATATCACTTTGTCTTATATGGTATATATGATTTTGCATATGGCTATTATAGTGTAAAAAGCCTGCAAATATCTTGTTTTATAAACTAAGCTATCTGCTTTAATGGTAAAGTGATGATAAATTTTGCACCTTTATATTTTTTATCATTATGTGTATATGTCTCATTTTCAACTTGAATATTACCATTCATACCTTGTGTAATTATATTGTAGGTCATATGAAGTCCAAGCCCCGTACCTTGTGATTGGTGTTTTGTGGTAAAATAAGGTTCAAATATTTTTCTTATAAGATCATCTGGTACACCTCCACCGTTATCCTTTAGAGATATGACCGCATGATTATTATCTTGTATAGTATCTATAAATATATATCTTTCAGAATTTTCATTGCCAATTAAAACATCTTTTGCATTGTTAAATATATTTATAAGACATTGTATAAGTTCATTTTGGAAACCATTTATTTTTATTTGTTCACTATTGTTAAGTTTTACTTGTATATTGTTGGCTTTTATTGTTGGTGTCATTAGGCTGATAAGTGTTTTTATCTCATTGGAAAGTAAGAAGTTTGTTTTTTCTCTATCCCCTTTTATAAAGTTTTTGAAGTCATCTATTGTCTTTGAAAGGTACTGTGCATTTTCATTTATTTGTTCACATAACTTGTTAAGCTCTTCATCTTTAAGCAGACCATAGCTGTTTTGTATAAGCAAACCTGTAGAAGCAGTTGATATTACAGATAATGGCTGTCTCCATTGGTGTGCTATATTGCCAATCATCTCACCCATTGCAGCTAGTTTTGTTTGTTCATGTAGAAGCTGATCTTTTGTTTTTAGTTCTGTAATATCCTGCATAGTAAGAAGTATCTCATCATGACTTGTCAAATAAAGAGCATTGATAGTAAAAAAGTATTTGTTACCTTTATATTCAAAAGTAACTGTATGATTTTTATCATTGTTTTTTGTAAGATATGTTGACCAAGCTTCACCATGAATCATATGGTCTTTAGAAAACTTTTCATCGTCAATTGTTAAGAAGTATTCACATATACAGTTGTTGTGTTTTTTGAATTCATCTATATCTTTATATCCAAAGAAATCAAAGAATGTTTTATTCGCACTTATTAAATTTGAATCTTTTGTTACTAATATCATATTTGGGTTCGAATCAAGAATAGTTTGTATATATACTTTTTCCCTATATAGTTCATCTGTTCTTATATTTACTTTATTGTCTAGCTCTTTATTATATTTTTTGGAAACTAGATAGTACCCTATAATAGCTAAGATAACTATCAGTAAAACTGCATAAGAGGTTATATTTGTTTTGACCAATTCTATATCACTGTGATTGATGGAGTTTATATTTTTAAAGGCTATTATATAACCCATTGGTTTACCGTCTATATCTGGTATATAGTATCTGGTTATCAACTGGTGTGTATTTTTATCATAAATAAAATGTTCCTTTTTATCTAAGATTGTTTCTATTCCAATTTGCTTTGTATAGTTTATCCAATTGCTTTGTGCGTTTATATTTGCTACATAATATCTACCTATATACTTATCATTGTTAGCTTTTGTAAGTTGATCTTTATACTTTTTATCTACTAGTACAATGGAATTGATTTTTTCTTTTTTTAATTGGGCAGCTATAGAGTTGAAATGTGTAATAATTTCAAATATACCTACAAATTCATTTTTATCATATATAGGTACCATAGATTTAAAGGTCATACTGTATTTACCTGTACTGATAGTACTCATCTCTTTTGGATCTTCTATCATTTTTTTTATATCCAACCGTGCATTAAGTATGTCGTCACCTCTTTTATCAACCCAGCTTCTATATATACTTGTCCCTTTTTTGTCAATGATCTGAAACCATACATTTTTAAGATTTGTATTTTTTGCAAGTTTTGTTGAAAACTCTTTTAGTTTGAGTTTATTTATATTATTTTCTTTGAGGATTCTTTTTAGCTTTTCATCTTCTGCTAAAGACAAAGCTATAGCTAAAGTCAATTCTCTTTTATTATTGATCAAAACTTTAATCTGTTCTTGGACTTTTTTTGAGTAGTTGCTGTATTTTTCATATTCTATTATTTTTGTTTGGTCATTTGTAATACGGTTTGATAATGTAAAAATTATTGCTGTAGTTATTATTAGTATTAAAAACACAATAAGGTCAAACTTTTTCTCTTTTGAAAAATTATTAAAAGCATCCATTGGTATTCCTTTTTTATGAAGGATGATTATATATCAACATAAATAATAGTTATGTTAATTTTTTTAAACTTGAGGAATAATTTATAAAAAATAATTTTTTATAATAAAATATAAACTAGTAGTAACATAAATGTAGCGTATAAAAGCCTTTAAATAAGGAATTCAGTAAAATTAATAAAAAACAAAAAAATAATTTATTATTTTTAGTTTTCATATACTATAATGATTTAAGAATTAAGAGGAGTTAAAATGAATTCATTAAAAGTAAAGTTTCTAGTCACGGCAATAGTTCCGTTATTTATAACTATAATTTTGTTAGTGGTTATAAATATATATAATCTTGTTTCAGACAATGATAAGATGTTAGGATCTTATGAAGCACATCTAATAGATGAGAAAAAAGCTTTAATAAAAAATCAAATGAAAACTGTAGGTGCAGTAGCAATATCGATCTATAAAAGCAATGATGATAAAGTAAAAGCAAAAGCACTTATCATAGATACCTTGTCAAGTGTAAGGTATCTAAAAAACAAAAGCGGCTATTTTTTTGCTTATGAACAAAAAGGTTCTGATTATTATTTTGCATTTCATGGTGTTAAAAATCATCTAAACGGTAAGAAAACAGATATAAACAAACCTGATATAAAAGGTTTTACTTTTAGAAAAGCACTTATTGAGAATGGCTCAAAAGATAAATTTGTACAATACCATTATAAAAAACCAAATACGGACAAACTTCTTAAAAAAATGGCATATTCTACTTATATACCGGAACTTAATTGGACATTGGTCACAGGTATATATATGGATGATATAAATTCAGAAGTTGATAAAATAGCAAAAGTAAATAGTGATAATTTAAGCTTTACAATCAAAGGGATGATAGTTGTTTCACTAGTTTTAATATTGTTATCTATTGTAATTACAACACTTGTTATTAATAAAGTGTTTGTGACGCCTATTAAAAACTTTGAAAAAGGTATTGTAAGTTTCTTTGACTATATCAATAAAGAAACTAATCAAATAGAACAGCTTGATCAATCTTCAAAAGATGAATTGGGTCATATGTCAAAACTTGTAAATGAAAATATATTAAAAACAAAAAAATATATTGATGAAGATAGAAAGATTATAGATGAAACTATAACTGTGCTAACAGAATTTGCAAAAGGTGATCTATGTCAAAGGATCACTATGTCAGTATCAAACAATGAACTTATGCAGTTAAAAGATATCCTTAATAAAATGGGTACAAATATGGAACAGAATATAAATGCCATTTTAAATGTTTTGGAAAAATATTCAAAATATGATTATCTAGATAAAGTAGATACTAATAATCTAAAAGATCATCTTCTAAAACTTGCAAACGGTGTTAATGAGTTGGGAAGTTCAATAACAAATACTTTGATAAAAGATAGAGAAAATGGTCAAACATTAGGAGATAGCTCAAATGTACTATTAGATAATGTGGATGGATTAAGTAAAAACTCAAATGAAGCAGCCGCTTCACTTGAGGAAACCTCTGCAGCACTTGAGGAGATAACTAATAATATCTCAAACAATACAAACAATATTGTGAAAATGGCAGGTTATGCAAATAATGTAACAACTTCTGTTAAAAAAGGTCAAGGTCTTGCAACACAAACAACTCAAGCTATGGATCAAATAAATGAAGAGGTATCAGCGATAAATGAAGCTATTTCAGTTATAGATCAGATCTCTTTCCAAACAAATATCCTTTCACTAAATGCAGCAGTTGAAGCGGCAACAGCTGGTGAAGCAGGTAAAGGATTTGCAGTAGTTGCACAAGAGGTAAGAAATTTGGCAAGCAGATCAGCAGAAGCTGCAAATGAGATAAAAAATCTTGTGGAAAATGCAACAGTAAAAGCCAACAACGGTAAACAAATTGCAGATGAGATGATAGACGGTTATACAGATCTAAATAATAGTATATCAAGTACCTTGGAGCTTATTGTAGATGTAGAAACAGCATCAAAAGAGCAACAATCAGGAATTGTACAGATAAATGATGCTGTAAATATACTAGATAAGCAAACACAACAAAATGCATCTATAGCATCACAAACTAAGCAAATAGCCGTACAAACAGATGATATAGCTAAAATAATTATTCAAAATACTGATGAAAAAAATTTTCACGGAAAAAAGTAGCTTATTAACTCAATAATATAAAAGAGAAGCTTTATAGTTTCTCTTTTTAAATCAAATTTTAAAAATAAGAATTACACTCTCAATACTCATATAATATTAATCAATATAACCATAATTTTTAGGTACAATATTTACTTACACTAAAAAAAGGCAATTTATAAATTATGACAGATTCTATCAAAGTATTTAAAGCAAATGAAAATAACCTAAAAAATGTAGACTTAGAGATACCAAAAAATAAACTTATCGTATTTACAGGACTATCAGGAAGCGGTAAGTCTACTTTGGCATTTGATACACTGTATGCAGAGGGACAAAGAAGATATATCGAGTCACTTTCTGCATATGCCAGACAATTTCTTGGAAAAATAGGTAAGCCTGATGTTGAAAGAATAGAGGGGCTTACACCTGCTATTGCCATAGATCAAAAAACAACTTCAAAAAATCCAAGATCAACAGTTGGTACTATAACTGAGATATATGATTACTTAAGACTTTTATACTCTAGAGTAGGTAAGCAGCATTGTCACAAATGTGGCAAGCCTATATCTCAGATGAGTAGTTCTGATGTAATTGATCAGGTTTTGAAACTTCCTGAAAACTCCAAGATAGTTATATTAGCTCCACTTGTAAATAGAAAAAAAGGTACTTTTGCCGATCTTTTTGAATCATTAAGAGCCAAGGGATATGTTCGAGCTATGGTTGATGGTGTGATGGTAAGACTGGATGATGAGATTGAGCTTGGTAAGTCTCAAATGCATACTATTAAAGTAGTAATTGATAGAGTTGTAGTAAAGCCTGACAATAAAGAAAGAATTGCACAAGATGTTGAGAAAGGTCTAAAAGAAGCCTTTGGCGAACTTGAAGTTGAAGTTATGAATCATGAAGATGTAGGTGTAGAAAAGCATATCCATTATTCAGAACATATGGCATGTTTTGACTGTAAAATATCTTTTGAACCTTTAGAGCCTTTAAGCTTCTCTTTTAACTCTCCAAAAGGTGCTTGTACAACTTGTGATGGACTTGGTATTAGATATACACTTGATATGAAAAAGGTTATCAATTCAGATATAAGTATTGATGAGGGTGCTATCAAAGTAATATACGGTTTTAACAAAGGTTATTATTTTAAGATGTTAAAAGCTTTTTGTGAAGCAGCAGATATTGATACTAGTATACCTTTTAATGATCTTGATACTCATGAGCGTGGTAAGATTATGAATGGCGGGGTAGAAGAGGCAAAATTCACATGGAAAAGACACAAGCTTACTAGAAAATGGGAAGGTATCATCAAAATAGCCTATGATATGGTAAAAGATGAAAAAGATATGGAATCTTATATGACAGAAAAAGTGTGTGACAACTGTGACGGTCACAGATTGAAAGCACCAAGTTTGGCTGTAAAAGTTGCCAATACGGGAATAGCAAATATTTTAGATATGCCAATAGAACAATCGCACGCCTTTTTCCAAGATGATAAAAACTTTGAATACTTTAATGATCAAGAGAGAATGATCTCAGCTCCTATTTTAAAAGAGGTAAGAGACAGAATATATTTCTTGTATGATGTGGGGCTTGGATATATTACTCTTGGAAGGGATGCCAGAACTATCTCAGGAGGAGAAGCTCAAAGGATCAGGGTAGCTTCTCAGATAGGTTCAGGACTTACTGGTGTTATGTATGTACTTGATGAACCATCTATTGGACTGCATGAAAGAGATACTGCAAAACTTATCAAGACTCTAAAAGCATTACAGGAAAAAGGTAATACAGTAATAGTAGTTGAGCATGATAAAGAGACTATGGAGGCTGCTGATTATATTGTTGATATTGGACCAAATGCAGGTAAATTTGGTGGAGAGGTTGTATTTGCTGGTACTATGAAACAACTTTTAAAGAAGAAAACTTTAACTGCACAATACTTAAACGGTACAAAAGAGATCAAATATTACCACAGGCGTCCACAGGAAGATTTTATAGAGATACACAATGTAAATCTAAATAATATAGAGGACTTAAGTGTAGAGATACCTCTTAAGAATCTTTGTGCTATTACGGGGGTAAGTGGAAGCGGTAAATCTTCACTTATACTTCATACTCTTCTTCCAACGGCAAAAGAGCTTTTAAATCATGCAAGAAAAGTTCATAAGGTAGATGGTGTATCTATAGAGGGTCTTGATAAGCTTGATAAGGTTATATACTTAGATCAGTCACCAATAGGTAGAACTCCAAGATCAAATCCTGCAACATACACAGGACTTATGGATGATATTAGAAAACTGTTTGCAGAAACAAAAGAAGCAAAGCTTAGAGGTTATGCTATAGGTAGATTCTCTTTCAATGTAAAAGGTGGTCGTTGTGAGAAGTGTCAAGGTGAGGGTGAGATCAAGATCGAGATGCACTTCTTACCGGATATCATGGTAAAATGTGAGGATTGTAATGGGGCAAGATATAACCCTCAAACATTAGAGATACTATATAAAGGTAAGTCGATCTCAGATGTACTTAATATGTCTGTAGAGGAAGCTTTTGAGTTCTTTGTAAAAGTACCTAAACTTCATGCAAAACTAAAAACACTTCTTGATGTGGGTCTTGGTTATATAACACTTGGTCAAAATGCTATTACTCTAAGTGGCGGTGAAGCACAAAGAATTAAATTAAGTAAAGAACTAAGTAAAAAAGATACGGGTAATACTCTATATGTACTTGATGAACCTACCACGGGACTACACTTTGCAGATGTGGACAGACTTACAAAAGTACTTCATCATCTAGTTGATCTTGGAAACTCTGTGATAGTTATAGAGCATAATCTTGATGTTGTTAGAAATGCCGACTATGTTATAGATATGGGACCTGAGGGTGGAAGCAAAGGTGGTAATATCATAGCTCAAGGTACTCCAGAAGAGTTAGCCTCAACACATAAAGATACAGGAAGTTATACGGGATACTATTTAGAAAAAGAGCTTTAAGATGAAAAAAGAGAAACAAACATATAGACTTTTTATAGCTGCTTTTGCACAAGTTGATGATTATAAAGGTTTAAAGCAAAAGCTTGGTTCTTCTTTTCATGGAAGATGGGTGAGACCAGAAAATCTTCATATGACATTTAAGTTTTTAGGAGATATTGATGATCCTAAAACTGTGATAGAGAAGTTAAAAAAGCTAAATTATAAGAAAAAACAGATAGTAAAGTTTCAAAGGCTAAAATTATTTAATAAAAGGATATTAAGCCTTAGAAGTTCCAATAAAACACTTTATAAGATACATGATCAGCTTGAAGATCTTTTAGGCAATGAGTTTAAAAGAGAAGAAACTTTCAAACCTCATATAAGCTTGATGAGAGTTAAAAAGATAAAAAACAAAGAATATAAAGAATTTTTTAAAACTTTTGAGGTTCATGGAACGGTAGAGCTAAAAATTGTACTGGTTCAAAGCAGACTAGACCCAGAAGGTGTAAGGTACAAAATTTTAAGAGAATTCTAGTAAAATAATTAATCTTTTTATAAGTTTACTTGGAATACTATAAAA
>JAYEKV010000051.1:0-8531 GCA_034716855.1 Campylobacterota bacterium
AAAATTTGACAGCCGTGAAGAGTTCTTAAATCTCAATACACCTCAAGAGTACCAAAAAGCCTTGCAGGTAAAGAATAAATTTAACTAGATCAATATTTACTTAAAGTAATTTAATTAAAACTTCTGACAATTTATCTTTATCAAGCGGTTTTGATAGATACTCATCCATACCTGCTTCTATAAATCTCTCTTTGTCACCTTTTAATGCATTTGCAGTTAATGCAACTATCGGTGTGTGTATAAGATTGTTTTCTTTTTCATATTTCAAGATATGATGTGTGGCTTCTATACCATTCATATTAGGCATATTTTCATCCATAAGGATAATATCATATTTTTTATTTTTGAACATATCAATAGCTTCAAGTCCATCATTTGCTATATCAAATTGAAGATCTATTTTTTTTAGTATCACTTTCATGAACATTTGGTTTGCTTTATTGTCCTCAACAACTAAAATAGTTCCTGTTAATTTTAGATCGTTTGATAAACTATTTTGTTTTTGTGTCTTTTTACCTTCATTACAAGGTATAGAAAAATAAAATCTACTTCCTTTGTTTTCTATACTTTCAAGTTTTAGTTCACTTCCAAGCAGTTTAACAAAAGCATTGCTGATGCTAAGTCCAAGCCCTGTTCCCCCAAACTTTCTTGTTGTAGAAGCATCAGCTTGTGAAAAAGCTTCAAATATATTTGTCTGCTTGTTTTTAGGTATACCTATACCTTGATCTTTTACACTTATATGAAGATTTTCATCACTGTAGCTTATTTCAAGCTCTACTTTTTTATCTTTTGGCGTGAATTTTATTGCATTTGATAAAAGATTTGAAATAACCTGTCTGATTTTTTGTATATCATTATGTAGATACTTTGGTATATCTTTATGAATATTTACAACAAGTTCTACACCTTTTTCTTTAGATTTTGCCTTAAATAGTTCAGCTGTTGTTTCAAACTCCTCAAATGAATCAAAATCAATATTCTCTATATCTATCTTACCGCTTTCTATTTTTGAAAAATCAAGTATATCATTTATAATCGAAAGAAGTGAATGTGAACTTTTATCAACAGTTGTAAGATACTGTGATCTTTCTTTATCTTTTTCACTCTCTTTTAAAAGACCCACAAATCCAAGTATAGCATTTAGAGGTGTTCTTATCTCATGGGACATATTTGCTAAAAATTCACCTTTTGCTTTTTCAGCATCATTTGCTTTTTTTGTTTGTTTCTCAAGGTCTAATGTTCTATTATATACTTTCTCTTCAAGTGATTGATTTAGTTCATGCAGTTCAGTATTCATATTAATTATTTTATTTATCATTTTATTGAAGATATTAGTTAAAATAATACTAATAATTATAATAAGTAAAATTGCAAGAAGAGAATAAGCGATAATCTGACTTATAAAATTGTTTTGTATATGTGTTATATCCTGCAAAAGTAAAATAGTGGCTATTTTATTATTATGCAAATCATAGATACTGTTGTCTTTATGTACAAAGTATTGTTTTTCATCTATAATTACTTTTTTTGTTTGAGTTTTGATATTAAGAAGATTTGAGTTTTCTTCAATAAAATCATCTGTTGATGTTATGATAGTTTGATCACCTATAGATCCCTCTTCAACATTATCAAACCATGGAAAATTCTTATATTTTTTTGTATCTATTAATATAGCAACATCACTGTTGAATTTATGAGAAACATAGTCATTTACAGCACCGATATTTATACCGTATGAAACAAGTCCTATATGTTTATTATTGTAAAAAACAGGTGAATTGACTCTATAGTAAAGTCCAAGCTTTGTAAGCATAAAACCACCAACTTCAACTTTTTTGTCATTTACTATTTGTACACCTTGTACTTTACTTATATCGTCACCGTGTATATCAGGTCTGTGTGCTCTTAAAAATGCTTTATTAGAAGGTAAACTAAAACATATGATCTCAAAATTTGGTTCATCTTTTTTCAGCTTTTCAAAGTATGGTTGTATAAGTTTATTTAAATCTTTTCTATCTCTTTTAGCAAAAGCTTCTATCACATCTTTATCTTTAAGAAGAACTCGTAGCTTGTTAGAGTATTTTAATTTTAGCTGTTCTATGTATTTCATATATACAAGTTCAAGTTGATTTTTCTTGTATAATAACTCTTTATCTATAGAGCTTCTTTTTTCATTTATAGTTACATATAAAAATAAAACAGAAAGGAATGTAACAAGGACAATTGTTGCAAACAGTCCTCTGTTTTTTAATTGTTTAAATTTATCTTGCATGACACTATTATAACACAAAATTAATGAACAAAGAATGAATAAATAATAAAAAAGTGAATATATTGTTATTTTAGAAAAAAGTTCTTAATTTTTAGTATTCCTAGCTGTATCCCGCTATATCTCATAAGTTTGGCAACTTTTTTCCATTCATCTTTACTATAGCATGGATCTGGACATGTTCTACATCTTGGTTTTGGATTGTGTGGACATTGGCTTAGTCTGTCAAATGAGTAATGTATAAGCTTTATACATTCACTGCAAAGTTCCAGCTCTATATTTATTGTTTCTTTGTTATATACTAGTTGTTTACAATGATGAGTTTGCTTGGTGTGTTTATCTATACAATTAAGCTCAAAAAACTTTTTTAAAGTTTGAGCTTCACTTGTAAATTTTTCAGTAGTCATTATTTTACAACGATCACTTTATCAATATTTTTGAATATCTCTTCAACTCTTTGCTGCCAAAGTTTACCAAAGCTTAGCTTCTCTTCTTTAGTGGCAACTCCTTGCATTATTTTACCCATAAGCTCTTTTTGTTTTGGATTTGAGGTAATAGAACTATGGTCGTAGATAAGCTCCACACTTTTTCCATTATCAACTCTTGTAAGTTTTATATCACTTGTTATATTAGCATTGAAGCTCATAAGATCATCTCTTGCAAAGTTACCGTTGATACCTTTAAATCCCAAAGTTTCAGTAGCTCCGGTGATCTGTGTAACTACATTGGCTATCACACCTGCTACACCTTCCTCACTACTCTCTTTAAACGAAACCTTTATATTACCTCTTATTGGTGTCTCATCTTTATATAAAGCTTTTAAACCCTCAAGACACATAAGATATGCACCTGCAACTGTTGGACAGCTGTGTCCCGCACTTTTTACTATATCAAGATAGCTGAACTTTACAACTCCATTTTCAAAAGTACCTAAAAAACCGGCAAGGGGGTCTTTTAGTTTTATAGTTTCTATAGTATCGAAAAATTCAGGGTATTTCATGGTTTTACCTCTTGGCAGTTTTGTGGTTTTTTGTATGGAAAAAACCAGTCTTTAAAGATCAGTATCAAAGATATGACCCAAAGTATATTAAGGATAAAGTTATCTTTATAATCCAGATAAAAATATCCCACAGGAAGAAACACTACGATTGGATATTTAACAAAATAAAAGAAAAATATTAAAGTACCGTATAGTTTTTTCATAAGTTTAGTGGCTGCATCCTCCGCCACATTGGTTGTCGTCAAAATCAGTACTTTGTTGAGTCCCTTTTTTATAAGTAAATACAACTTTTACATCACCACTGTCAAGATCTTCTACACTATAGTCATAGTTTGCCTCTATTTTTGGAAACAACCCTTCAGGTGAATGGTGATTTATCATAACAAGCTGTGAGTTTTCATTCATAGCTTTAAGTCCAGCCATAGCATTTACCATAGGGTGTCCCTGCTTTTTGCTTGTGTCGAAGTGTAGTGTATCTACGCCGTTTAAAGTATAGTTGAAAAAATCAACAGTAGCATCCTCTATAGATACTTTTTTTGCATCAGTTGGTAAAAATGTCATTTAATTTCCTTTTTAAAATATATTTTTGCAGTACTGTAAATATTTATAAAAAACAGTATATTAGATAGTATAAATAACAGCACCGCACCTTTTATTATAATAGTTTGAGATAGTAAAAATCCAAAGGCAAAAACTATTACACTTGTTGTGTGGATGTAGTATTGCGTTTGCATTTTATTTTGAGGTATCATCTCCCTCATAGTAGGTATATCAAGTACACCTTTGCTGTTTAGATGAAACCATGTAAGAAACGGTACAATTTTGTAAAGCATACCGTTCATAAGAGATACAGTAAACCCAAGACCAAGTAATACCCCAAGAGTACCACTTGGTATATCAATAAAACTCATCAAAAGCCAGTATACAACACCAAAACTTAGGAATATCATAGAGGTGTTGTAAAAGTATACGGTTATATCTTTTAGTTTTCTTTTTCTATTTTTGAGTTTTTTTATGGTTATATATACAAAATAAAGAGCCATAGATGATAAAGCTGTTTTATATAAAAGAGTAAGACCCAGTTCTAAAAAAAGATTGATAGGAAATAAAGCAAGAATGGCAGAGGTAAGGTATATGATATATCTTTGATCTTTTTGCTTGTAACTCTCTGCAACCCAGAACATAGGTACAACTTGTATAGTGATAGATACTATAAGTAAAAATATAAAACCAAAAAATATATAGTTGTAGTGTAAAGTGGCAAAACTGTAGTGAAGCTGTGAGATATTTCCTGTTGCATGGGATATAAGCAGGTGAATAGCAAGTAAAAATGCACCTATAAAAAATATAAGTGAGATACTCATCCCTTTTACTATATATGATCTGTTTTGTACTTTTAGAAGCTGTACAAGAGCAGTCACAGTAAAAAACAGCAACCCAAACAGTAAAAGAGAAGCTGATATAAAAAAGAATATCTTTTCATATACAACAAAGCCAAGGGTAAAAAACACTACTCCTAAAGTAAGTAGGATATATGTAATATCTGCCGTTAACTTTGCCCTTGGTATAACCGCCCCTGCAACAACAGGCAGCATCTGCTGTAACGCTCCAAATACAAGCATCACCATATATCCCAAAGTGATAAGATGAACAGAAGCTATAAAGTTTGGACTATGAAGTTCATAATTATTTGAAAACAGGGCAAATATCCCTGCTAGTATTGCAAAGATAGGTGCTGTTAAAAAAAACTTTAAAGGTGCACGAAATGGTGGTGCCTGATCTAGGCTAAGTCCCGTAAACATCACAGCCCTTCAAAAAATGATATGTCAGCAAAACTGTTTTTACATATATAGATGTAAAAACCATCTTCATTTTGCACAGTTTTATATTTAAAATCGTTTTGTTCCAGATGGTCATACAACATTCTAGGTTCTATTCTATGTATCATTTTTATATAATTTGTTTTATCAAGAGAGGGAAGAGTATCCATAACCTTTTCCATAGGTTCCGGTGCTTCAAGTTCTCTTGTGTCTAGTATTATCTCTTTGTACAAAGGTTGACCTTATAGAGCTTCCATCTCTTTTATGATCTTTTCAGAGTCTAAAGATTGATCTGCCATATTGTACATCATCTGCTCCTCTTTCATATTGTGCTGCTGCATAACAAAAAGAAGATTTTCACTAAGACCTAAGAATCTTTCTTTATCATTGCTGTTAATAGCATCAGACATTTGTGAGAAAAGGTTTCTCATTTGATCATGTTCCATTCTCATAACAGGAGTAGGGTCACAGTGCCCACCTTCACAGTTTTGATACTGTGGGAACATAACTTTCTCTTCCATATCAAAATGTTTTAACATATGTGTATTAAACTCATCAAACATCGCTTTTGCACCCTCAAAGTTACCTTGATCTACTATATTTTCAAGTTGTGCAAACTGCTCGTCACAAGCTCTGTGGTCTGTTGTCATATATTGGTTTATTGTCATTAAAATTCCTTATAATCTAATTGTTTTATGGAGTATAGTAGATTTTATTTTAAAAGTCATTGATTCAAATCAATAGATCAATTTTAGAGGTGCCTTTAAATCTATAATAGATATAATTTCTCCATGATAAAACAATTAAGACAAATAGATATTTTTAAAGAGTTAGAAGATGATGAACTTAGACAAATAAGTGATATAACTACAATAAAGAGATTATCATGTGATAATATTCTTTTCTATGAAGGGGATGAATCGGATTATTTTTATGCACTTTTAGAAGGTCATCTAAAACTATATAAAACAGGTGTCAAATCAAATGAGATAGTACTTCACTATTTTATAAATCCAACTATGGTTGCAGAGATGGCAACACTTGAAAATATAAAATTTCCAGCAACCGCAGTAGCTTCAAAAGATGATACTTTAGTAGCTTTGATAAATAAAGATAAATTCTTAAAAATATTGAAAGATAACAGTGACTTCTCTTTTCATATTATCAAGTCACTGACTAAAAAGATAAAAAATCTAGAAGTTGCCATAAATAGAAATCTAATTTTTGATGCTACAGCAAAAGTATGCTCAATGTTAAAAGAACAGCCTGATATATTTCAAACAACTAAAAATAAAAAAGTAGCTTCTATTTTAAACATGGCTCCTGAAACTTTATCAAGAACAGTGACAAAATTAAAAAAATTAAATATAATTGATAAAGATCACAAACTTATTGATATGGATAAGCTTGATATGTTCTTGCAGTTTTAGATATCTCTTATAGAGTCTCTTATTTTTAGAAATTCATCTAAGTTTTCAAAGAATATATCAATAAGGTCAGGATCAAATTGTTTCCCTTTTTCATCTTTAAACAGTTCAAATATTCTATCATCTTCCCAAGCTTCTTTATAGCACCTGTCACTGCCAAGTGCATCAAATACATCAGCAACGGCTACTATTCTTCCATATATATGAATGTTTTTACCAATCTCTTGATAAGGGTACCCTTTCCCGTCATATCTTTCATGATGTGTAAGAGCGATAGTTGCAGCTGTTTTTAACAAGGGTCTGTTTGAACTTTTTAGCATCTCGTAACCTTGTATTGCATGTGTTTTCATAATATTAAATTCATCTTGAGTGAGTTTAGCAGGTTTTTTTAAAATAGCATCAGGTATTGCAATCTTGCCTATATCATGCATAGGAGTTGCTTGTTTTATCATCTGTGCTGTTTTTTCATCAAGACCATAATGTATCGCAAGTAAATAGGAATACTCAGCTACTCTTTTTACATGGTTTCCTGTTTCTAGTGATCTGCTTTCACCTATACTTCCCAAAGTAAAAATTATCTCTTTTTGAATCTCCTCTATCTCTTTGCTATCAGTTATATCTTCTCTAACAGCACTATATCCAATATGTTTTCCAGATGAAGAGTAGTAAGGTTCAACTTCAGCGTGAACCCAGTAAGAGGAACCGTTTTTATTTTTATTTTTAACTTCCCCATACCATGTTTTCTCCTGTTTGATCGTGTCCCACATATCTTTAAATGTCTCTTTTGGCATATCACTATTTCTTACTAAGTTATGATTCATACCTATAAGCTCATCTTTTGTATATCCGCTTATTTTACAAAAAGCACTACTTACATCTGTAATAATCCCTTTGAGATCTGTTCTTGAAAAGATCACATTTTTATCATAAGTATCAAGTAGTGATTCAAGTTTATTTTGCTGCTCTTGTATCTGTTTTGTTTTATTTGCAACATCTTTAGATAACATTTTTAAATAAACTCTATTTATAAAAAACAGTGATAAAAGAATAAATATAATAAGTGTAATACTTAAGTAGTTAAAATAAGATGCTTGAAATTCTGATACGGCAGAGTTATCTATATCACTTTTTTTGATAAATAAGATAAAATACCCCATATCATTACCCTTAACATCTTTTATTTGATCTGTAGTAACAATATACTCTTCAAAGTTGATATAGTCTTTGATAAATAAAAACTTATCCAATCCCTCTTGTTCAACTTTTTTCATAAGCTCTTTAGATGCATTTTTATTTGCTACATAATTGTTTGATATAAAAAGTCCTGTATAAGGCTTGATAAATCTATAGGTATAATCCTCTTTTAGTACCATCAAAGGCTCTATACTTTTTTCTTTAAGGTGTTCTGCTATTTGGTTAAACTTTGATATAACTTCTACTATACCTATAAATTCACCATTATCAAATAGTGGCAGTATAGTTTTAAAGGTCATATCAAAACGCCCGGTACTTACAGTTTGTTTTGGCTTTTGATCTATTAGCATCTGTGCTAGATCTAGTCTGGCGTTTTTTATGGAGTCACCAACTTTATTTGTCCAGCTTCTATAAAAGCTAAAACCATCTTTATCAATAACTTGTATCCAAAGATCTTTATATCCACCATAGTGTTCAATCATCTGAATTGTTTTTTTATGATCAAGTAGTGTTCGATCTTTTTTTATAAGTGCATCTATTAGAACTTGATCTTTACTGATTAGGTATGTAAGTGCAGCTGTTCGTCCGTGTTGAAGCTCCACTTCCCTTTGAAAGAATTTTTTTACATCATTTGCTTTTTGTAGGTTTACTTGGTGTGTAATGTCTTTTAAGTGTTTCTTATAATAAAAATTGTGAAATGTTAAAAGTGATATAATTACTACTATTATAAAAAATAGTATCTTTTGTTTCATTTATTGTCTCCATTTTAAAACAAAATTATATCACAATATAGATAAATTATAAAATTATTTTAAGACTTT
>JAYEKV010000052.1:0-1823 GCA_034716855.1 Campylobacterota bacterium
TGCTAAGTCCTGCTATAAGTGAAAGGATAGTACTCTTTCCACTACCACTTGCACCTTTTAGAACTATCACTTCCCCTTGCTCAAACTTTAGATCAATATGCTCTAGTGCTGTAACTGTTTGCTGTTTGTTTATCTCATATTTTTTTGTTGTGTTTTTTAACTCTATCATCTATTTGGCTTCTTTACTGCAATAAAAACTCTTGAATATTTACAATCTCTATATTCTCTTTTTGACTACTATTATCTTCTGTAATTATTGTACAAGTTATATTCGAATTAAGCTTTAATTCATCTATTGTCTTGGCAAAAGGGACCACTTCCCTATTTAGTGTTTTTTTATCTTGAATTGATTTGCTAACTTGAATAAGTTGAACAATAACACTATTCTTACTCACTACAAAATCACACTCTAAGTCATTTGATGTTTTATAATAGTATATCTCATATCCTCTTCGCTTTAATTCTAAAAATACCATAGTTTCAAGATCATCACCTCTAGTTTGTAAGTTTGGTACTCTAAATATATTTGATAGCCCAAGATCACAAGAGTAGTATTTTTTATCATTTACATTTTGTTTTTTTAGAGAATAATCAAACTTTTTTATCTCATATATCATGTATGCTTTTTTAAGATACTCAACATAATCTCTTGCCATATCAAAGGATATACCAAAATTATTTTTTACTTTTGAAGTACTTTGTATTATCCCTGTATTGCTTAATAAAAACGCTGCTATCTCCTCTAATATATTAAAATTCTTTAGTTTAAACCTTGCAACAATATCTTTTAAAAGAATAGAGTCTTTATAGGTTATTAAAAGTTCTTTTATCTGCTCTTGTTCATATTCTAAAGTTTTAGGGAAAGCTCCATACTTAATGTATTGTTCTAAATAACGATTGAGTTCAATCTTTTTATCTACCATATCAAGTTTAGATTTTATACTCACATCATTAAATTCTAAAAACTCTTTAAAACTCAATGGATACACATCAATACCAATATATCTACCACTAAGTACTGTAGATATTTCACTACTTAACATAGAGGAATTTGAGCCTGTAATAGTAAGGTATGATTTTTTTAGTTCATACTCCTTGTTTACCCACTTTTCCCAATTTGGTATATTTTGAATTTCATCTAAAAAGAT
This sequence comes from Campylobacterota bacterium, assembly GCA_034716855.1. Lineage (GTDB taxonomy): Bacteria > Campylobacterota > Campylobacteria > Campylobacterales > Arcobacteraceae > JAIOSF01. The sequence continues at coordinate 1,149 of JAYEKV010000052.1, forward strand.
ATAAGGTTTTACTAAAGGGTCAAGATATTCTAAATATGTATTCTTTATATCTTCTAATAGGTCTGTATTTAAATTATTTAAAAATCTAGGGTCTTCTAAATTTACAAATAAGATATTTTCTTTTTGAACACCTGAAGCAATAAGTTTTTTTATCTGATTTATCATAAGGGTAGATTTTCCACACCTTCTTATCCCTTTGATAACAACAATCTCGTCTTTACTTATAAACTCTTGAATATAAGTGTCGTATATTTCTCTATCTTTTACACCTACTATATCTTTATTCCAATAGTTCCAATCATTTAATACTTCTATTATTTTAGACTTATCCATCAATTACTCCAATAATTGTATGTTATATCATATGATTTACTAACTAATAGTTTGATTAAACAGATATAATTCAAATAAATCATCTTATAACCTCATCAGCATCCAAAGTTGCAGTTTTCCAAGATGGTATAATAGTAGCAGCTATATATACAGGAACTGTTATAAAAAACACTAAGGCTAAAGTTTGTATATCAAGTATAAAAGGTAGGTCAAAAGTAGTTTTTAGTTTACTGTAGCCTTCAAATATATCTCTTAAAAGAGGTGCATGGAAAACATACACATAGATAAATGATATAATAATACCCGTCATATAAGATATAAATGAGATGATAGAAGACTCAT
>JAYEKV010000053.1:0-15862 GCA_034716855.1 Campylobacterota bacterium
GAGCTGTTGGCTAGTTCACTGGTTGCTGACCTTCATCTTATCCCTGCATTTATTGTGTACACATTTACAGATAATGTAGACTTAGCTATAGGTTTAGCTATTGGTGCAGTTGTAGCAAATTTATTTGCTGTGGCACTGGCTTTAATAGAGAGTGCAAAAAGTTCAGATAAGGAAGAGTATTAATGCAATATAATGCAAGTGATATAGAGAATAAGTGGCAAAGTTACTGGAATGAAAACAACAGTTTTGAACCAGAAAATGAAGATTCGCCAGAGGGAAAAAGTAAAGATAAAAAATATATCTTAAGTATGTTTCCGTACCCAAGTGGTAGAATACACATGGGACATGTTAGAAACTACTGTTTAGGTGATGCTTTTGCTAGACACTTTAGAAAAAATGGTTTCAATGTACTACACCCAATCGGATGGGACAGTTTTGGTATGCCTGCTGAAAATGCAGCAATAAAGCACAAATTACATCCAAAAAAATGGACTTATGAAAACATTGACTATATGAGAAAAGAGCTTGAGGGTCTTGGACTATCATTTTCTAAAACAAGAGAGTTTGCAACTAGTGACGAGCTTTACACAAAATGGGAACAAGAGTTTATCATTAAGATGTATGAAGAGGGTCTTTTGTATCAAAAGTCTACAACTGTAAACTGGTGTGAACCTTGTCATACAGTTTTGGCAAACGAGCAGGTTGAAGAGGGTTGTTGTTGGAGATGTGACAATGAAGTTGAGCAAAAAGAGATGCCTGGATACTATGTGGCTATAACAAAATATGCTCAAACCTTACTTGATGACCTTAAGATGCTTGAGGGTAAATGGCCTTCACAAGTTCTAACTATGCAGGAGAACTGGATCGGTAGAAGTACAGGTTTAGAGTTTGATTTCTCTTTAAGTGACTCTTCTAAAGAAAAACTTGGAAGCAACTTTGATAAATATACTGTATTTACAACTAGACCTGATACTGTTTATGGTGTATCTTACTCTGCACTTGCGCCTGAACATGAGATAGTAAAATATATCGTAGAGAATAAACTTTTAAGTGATGAGAAGATAGCAAAAATTGAAGCTATGCAAAAAATAAGTGAAAGAGACAGAGCTACTGAAGATAAAGAGGGTCTAGATCTTGAGATAACAGTAGTACATCCACTTACAAAAAAAGAAGTACCGGTATGGGTTGCTAATTTTGTACTTGCATCTTACGGTGGAGGGGCTGTTATGGCAGTACCTGCACACGATCAAAGAGACTTTGAATTTGCAAGCAAATATGGTCTTGATATAAAAATAGTTATCGATACTGTTGAGGGTATTATTGAACTTGAAGAAGCTTACACAGGTGAGGGTATCCTTGTAGACAGTGGTGAATTCAATGAGATGAAAAATACGGCTGCAAAAGATATCATCATAGAGTATTTTGAGAAAAATGAGCTAGGTAAAAGAAAAGTAAACTACAAGTTAAGAGACTGGGGTGTTTCAAGACAAAGGTATTGGGGAGCACCAATTCCATTTGTACACTGTAGTGAGTGTGGAATAGTTCCTGAGAAAATAGAAAATCTTCCTGTAGCACTTCCTGAAGATGTAGAGATAACAGGAGAGGGTAACCCTCTTGATACTCATCCTACTTGGAAGCACTGTTCATGTCCTAAATGTGGAGCTGAAGCTACTAGAGAAACAGATACTCTAGATACTTTCGTACAATCTTCTTGGTATCACTTAAGATACGCTACAAACCCTGAAAAATGGAATGATGTTGGTATAAGTAAAGAGGACAGTGATTATTGGATGGATGTGGATCAATATATTGGTGGTATTGAGCATGCAATCCTACACTTACTATATGCAAGATTCTTTACAAAGGCACTTAACTCTTTAGGTTACACAAATTCTGCGGAACCTTTTAAAAATCTACTTACACAAGGGATGGTTTTAAAAGACGGTGCTAAGATGTCAAAATCTAAAGGAAATGTAGTAGACCCAGATGCAATAGTGTCAAAATACGGTGCTGATACTGCAAGGTTGTTTATGATGTTTGCTGCACCTCCTACAAAAGAGCTGGAGTGGAATGACAGTGCTGTTGAGGGTGCATTTAAATTTATCAGAAGATTTTATGAGTCAAGCAGTAAATGTGAAGGTTCAAATGCTTCAATGATAGAGAGACTTGATCACTCAGCATTAAGTAAAGATGAAAAAGAAGCTAGAAAGAAAGTGTATGAAGCTTTACAAAAAGCAGATGAGGTTATGAATAAAACTTTTGCTTTTAATACTTTGATAGCCTCTTGTATGGAAGCTTTAAATGCCCTAAATAAACAAGATAATGAAACTATCTGGCTTGAGGGTTATTATATCATGACTAATATTTTAGAGCCAGTTATCCCTCATACATGTTGGGAGCTTAGTAATACACTTTTTGCATTGTCAAACTTTGAAAATACTATTGAAGTAAAAGAAGAGGTATTTGTACAGGATTCAATATCATTGGCTGTTACAATCAATGGAAAAAGAAGAGGTGAAATCGAAGTTTCACCATCAGCTACTAAAGATGAGATACTTGAATCAGCAAAGTCAAGTGAGATCTTTGAAAAATGGTGTGTAGGTAAAGAGATCATAAAAGAGATCGTAGTACCTAATAAACTTGTTAATATCGTTGTAAAAGGATAGTCTTGAAAACAATATCTATCTCAATGCTGACACTTTTAGCTTCTATTTTATTGTTTATAAATGGATGTGGTTATAAGCCCGCTTCACATTATTCAAAAAATGCTTTTGGAAATACTACATATGTGCAGATGGATATAGATGTTAAAAGCTCTAGTCAGTCTGTACTTATAAAAGATGTAATGAATGAGCTTATTATTAGTAAATTTAATACTAAACTTGTTGATTCTAAAGCTAAAGCAGATACAGTTATATATCTAAAACTAAACTCTGTATCACAAAGTGCTATGCAGACCGATACGGAAGGTTATGTAAAAAGATACAGAACTACAGTTAATATAAGTATGAAGTATAACAATAAAAAAGATAAGCAGGTAAAAGATCTGACTTTAAGTGATTATTATGATTATACCGTTGATGATGATTCAACAATTACAGATCAAAAGAAAGATGAGTCTATAAGAATTGCAATACAAAATGCACTATCTGATCTTTTTTCTAAAATAGCGGTATCTACATTTAAATAATGTCACAAAATAAAACTCTTTTGGAGTTCCTTGATTCAAAAACTCTATACTACGATAAGATTGATTATGATGTGATAAACAGATCATATGAGATCTTATCCACTCATATACAACTTCCATATGTTATACATCTAATAGGTACTAACGGTAAAGGTACTACAGGTAGATTCTTATCCTCTTTTTTACAACAGATTGATAAATCTGTGCTTCACTACAGTTCACCTCATATAATTGATTTTAATGAGCGTATTTGGATAAATGGATCAAACTCTACAGATCAAGAACTAAATAATGCACATGAACAACTTCAGAAGATACTTCCTTCAAAATATCTAGTACAACTTACATATTTTGAGTACACTACATTATTGGCATTTTTATTAAGTAGTGATATGGACTATATAGTATTAGAAGCAGGATTGGGTGGAGAATTTGATGCAACAAATGTTGTAGAAAATAATCTGACATTGTTAACTACAGTAGATCTTGACCATCAAGATTTTTTAGGGGATACAGTAGAGGAGATAACAGCAACAAAAGTAAGAAGCTGTAATAATTCTATCATAATAGGACATCAGATCAATAGTGAAGTATATGAGACTGTTCAAGAACAACTTAAGAATATAAAGAGTATATCTAAAATAGAAGATTATGATACAGATATATCAAAATATAAAGAGGAACTTCCTGCGTATCTTATTTATAACCTAAAATTGGCTTTTAGTGCTTTGAAATTTTTAGGTATTGATAAAAAAGATTTTTTATTACCAAAGCTTGAGGGAAGATTTCAAAAACTGGAAGATAATATTATTGTTGATGTGGGTCATAATAAATTGGCGGCTAAACAGATATGCAAACAATTACAAAAAGAAAATAAAAAGTATATATTGATTTATAATAGTTATAAAGACAAAGACTATAAAAGTATATTAAATATTTTAAAACCTGTTTTAAAAGAGTTACAGATAATCAGATGTGATGATAGCAGAATGGTTGATACGGCTATTCTTGAAGAAACAATATCTCAAGTAGATATAAAAAATAAATACTTTAATATAGATGATATGATAAAAGATGAAAACTATTTGGTATTTGGCTCTTTTATTGTTGTAGAAAACTTTCTAAAGCAATATAAAGGAAGGCTCAATGAAAAATAGATTGATCATAACAATTTCAGATGCTTTCTCTACAAAGTCATACAATGTAAATAAGATAATAAAGAAATTGATATTATGGTCTATTATTACTTTTCTAATTGGTTCTATTATAATCTTTTATGTAATTACAAGTTTAAATGAGAGTGTCAAAAATTTAGAGATAGAAAGTCTAAAGCTTACAAATCAAAATGAAAAATACAGCCGTGAGATAGTTGATAAAAAAAACTATATTGAAGAGTTGGGTTCTGAATTAAAAAGGATCGAGAATATTATTGGCTTAGACGGTGATGAAGACAGCACCTTGGTACAAAGAGCAACTTTAGCAAAGCTCACTTCTGCTCAAAAACTGTATATGTTAAATACAATACCCAGTGGTTGTCCTATGAAAGAATGTAGACAAACATCTAAGTTTGGATGGAGAATACATCCACTTAAAAAAAAGAAACAATTTCACAAAGGTTTAGATCTAAAAGCTAAAATAAATACAGAAATATATGCACCTGCCGATGGAGTTGTTAAGCATGCCAATAAAAAAGATAATAACTCTTTTGGACGAACAGTAATAATTGCACATAATTTTGGATTTGAAACGATCTTTGCACATTTGAATCGTGTAAATGTTAAAATAGGCGATGTTGTTAAAAAAGGACAACTTATAGCAAAAAGCGGTAACAGCGGTAAAAGTAATGGTCCACATCTTCATTATGAGGTTCATTATGCAAATAAAGTTTTAGATCCAACAGTATTTGTTGACTGGAATATGCAAACATATGATAAACTGTTTGAAAAACAAAGGAGAGTAAAGTGGGAATCTTTGGTAAATCTGATAAAAAATCAAAACGAAATAATGATACAACAATAATAAGTAATGAAACTGTTGTAAAAGGTGGTATAGAGACACAAGGTTCAGTTTTTATAGACGGTAAATTTGAAGGTGTTATAGTCTCTAAGGAAAATGTAGTTATCGGCAAAAGCGGTGAGGTTTTAGGAGAGATAAGAGCAAAAAATCTTACGGTCAGTGGTTTTATAGACGGTATGTTTGATATAGAAACTATAAGTATTCTAAGTGAAGGTAAAGTAATAGGAAAAATACACTATGAAGAATTTATTATTGAACAAAACGGTATCTTTGAAGGTGAAGGTAAAAAAAGAATTCAACAACAATCAGTCAATATAATAAAGTTGAATTGAATGAAACAGCAAAGATTGAAGAATAAAAGAGGGATATATATAACTTCACTATAGTAGGACTAAATAAAAATTATGTTAAAATATACTAATATATAACATAAGGATTATTTTTTGACATTTCAAACAAGAAGATCAAAGTTACCAATCACAGTTTTTTTTACAATTATTTTAATATTATTAGGTGGAGTGGGTTATATATATCTATCTCCGATGTTTGAACAGGATAAGCCTTCTATAAGTGCCGATGAAGAGATTTATTGGAATTTAAAAACAAAATTAAATATAGAGATTAATGATTCAAGTGGACTTAAATATTATAAAATCACTTTTATAGACGGTAAAAGAAATATAGTTTTAAACAATGAGATATACAGTGATGTACAAAAAAGTATAAATATCGAAGTAGAAGCTCCAAAGTTGGATATGTTTTACAAAGGTGAAAATGTATCATTAGTTGTTGAAGCGGTTGATAACAGTAAATGGAATCTTTTAGAGGGTAACAAAGCTGTAAAAAAAATAAAAGTCAATATAGATACCAAAAAACCAACAGCAAATGTACTTTCTAACTCAAGATATATAAAAAGGGGCGGGAGTGCTGCTGTTGTAGTAAAAGTAGAAGATAAAAATCTTCAAGATTCATTTATATCGTTTAATAATCAAAAAAGGTTTGAGCTTATCCCTTACTATAAAGAAGGTTATTATGCTGCTATTATCGGTTGGCCTATGGATATAGAAGAGTTCAAACGAGTAAATTTAATAGCTGTAGACAAGGCTCAAAACAAGACAATTACAAAAATACCTTTTTATATACAAAAGGGAAATGTCAAAGTTGACAAGATTGATCTTTCAGAAAGATTTATAAAAAATGTAAGTGCTAGTGTTCTTGAACAAAGCTTTGAGAAGATACCTAAAAGCTTGGAGGATATATTTATATATTCAAATAAAGATTTAAGAGAAAAAAATATTGACACCATAGAAACAGTTGCCCAAAAAGCAATAGAGGGGAAAATGGTAGAAGAGTTTTCAATTAAAGCTTTTAAAAGACTTAGAGGCTCTAAGAGAGTTGCTGATTATGGTGAAAGAAGAATATATTCATTAAATGGTAAAGAGATAAATGAAGCCTGGCATCTTGGAATGGACTGGGCAAGTGTAAAAAAGGCAACAGTCAGAACATCGAATGTGGGAGAAGTTGTATTTAAAGACTATTTGGGACTGTATGGAAATACTATTATTATAGATCATTCTTTGGGTCTTTGTTCTTTATATGCACATACAAGTTCTCAAAGTGTAGATGTAGGAGACAAAGTAAGAGCTAAGCAAAAGATTGCAAATACAGGAGCAACTGGAGCTGTATTTGGAGACCATCTTCATTTTGGTATTTTGGCTCAAGGTGTTGAGGTAAATCCAATCGAGTGGATGGATAGAAACTGGATAAAAACAAGAATTACTGATATCTTAGAAGATTCTAAAAAGATAATAGACGGTAAATAATGAAACAAAGAACGATAAAAAGAAGCATAGAAGTTGTAGGGATAGGTCTTCATAAAGGAGTGCCTGTAAAGATGATACTTGAACCACTTGATGATGATATGGGTATTATCTTTTACAGATCGGATGAAGCTATATCTATACCTCTTAGACCTGAAAATGTAATAGATACTAAAATGGCAACTGTTATAGGAAAAGGTGATGTAGTTATATCAACTATAGAACATTTGCTATCTGCCATATATGCATACGGTATAGATAACTTAAGAGTTATTCTTGATAATGATGAAGTACCTATACTTGATGGAAGCAGTGCAGGTTTTTGTATGCTTCTTGATGAGGTAGGTATTGCAGAACAGACAAAAAGTAAAAAAGCACTATTGATTAAAAAGCCTATTGAGGTAGTACACGACAATAAACATGTAAGGCTTACACCTTCCAATCATATTATATATGATTTCTCTATAGACTTTGAACATCCGGCTATTGGTGAACAGAGTTTTAAATTTGACTATTCTATAGAAGATTATAAAGAGAATATAAGCCGTGCAAGAACTTTTGGTTTTTTACATGAAGTTCAGTATCTAAGAAGTATAGGACTAGCACAAGGTGGTAGTTTGGAAAATGCGATTGTACTGGATGAACAAAAGATACTAAACCCTGAAGGTTTAAGGTATGATGATGAATTTGTAAGACATAAAATTCTTGATGCCATAGGTGATATGTCACTTTTAGGATATACTGTAATAGGTGAGTATAATGCACATGCGGGAAGTCATCACTTAAATCATCTGTTAACCAAAAAAGTTATGAAATCAGCTGATAATTATGAGATAGTAGATCTAGAAGAGATCAAAACAGAAGCAACTGAACTACAAAAAGCTTACGCATTGGCTTAATAAAATGAAAAAAAATATTGATATTCTTGTTATCCCCATAAGTACACCCTTGCTTATGGGAATATATGTAAATGATCAATTGATAGAAACAGTATCAAAAGATGGTAAAACAAGTGATATTTTACCTTTTTTGTTTGAGCAATTAATGGAAAGATATAATATAAACAATATATACTATACCAATGGTCCGGGGAGTTATATGTCTATAAAGGTTGCTTATATATTTTTAAAGACCTATAGTATAGTAAAACATATACCGTTAAAAGCAGTAAAAGGCTTTTGTTTTAATGAAAACAGTCCAATAAAAGCTTTGGGGAAAAAATATTTTTTTAATGACAATGATGATAAAATAATAATAAGAGTTTTAAATGAAGATGATGTAATAAAAGATTTTAAATTACCTGATAATTTGGATATATCTTTATTTGACAATAATAGTTTACCAAGCTATGATCTGCCTGCTGTAAACTAAGACAAGGAAATAAATGAAAATAAGCGTACCTGCTACAAGTGCAAATCTAGGACCTGGATTTGACACTTTGGGATTGGCACTAAACATAAGAAATCAAGTTACTATAAAACCTTCGAAGTTTCACAGTGTATCACTAAAAGGTGAAGGTTCGGATAACCCTAAGTTAAAAGACAACAATATGTTCATATCGACTTTTAATGACTTTTATCATAACTTAAATACAAAGAAACAACAGTTTAGATTTGAATTCTCAAATGAGATACCGTTATCTAGAGGACTTGGTAGTAGTAGTGCAGTAATAATTAGTGCAATTGCTTCTGCATATGCGATTGCAGATATTAGTTTAGATAATAAAAAACTCTTAAACTTAGCACTTAGTTACGAGTCTCACCCTGATAATATAACACCAGCTGTTATGGGTGGCTTTACAGTATCAACAATTAATGAAAATGAAGTGTTTTATATAAGAAAAGAGATACCTAAGACTTTAAAAGCAGTGATGGTTATTCCAAATAGACCTATTTCAACAAATATGTCTAGAAAAACATTACCTTATAAGTATAGTAAAGAGGACGCAATTTTTAATATATCACACAGTTCTCTTTTAACAGCCGCTTTTATGACAGAAGATTGGAGAATGCTTAAAAAAGCTTCTAAAGATAGATTTCATCAATATTATAGAATGAAACAGATGCCGGAGTTATTTGCAGTACAAAAAACTGCATTAAGAAACGGTGCACTTATGAGTACCTTATCTGGAAGCGGATCATCATTTTTTAATATTGTTTATGGAAAAGATGCACAAAGATTGACAAAAAAACTTCAAGAACATTTTCCTCATTTTAGGATATTTTCTTGTGATTTTGACAATACAGGTGTGATTGTAGAAGATTAAGTAATATTTAGGTAAAATGTTGAAAATAACGATAAGAACATGTATCTGCTGCAGAGTAAAAAAAGAACAAAATCTGTTGTATAGACTACAATGTATCGAAAAAAAACTAGTAAGCTTTACAGGATTTGGCAGAAGTTTTTATATATGTGCAAGCTGTATAGAAAGTGCAAAAAATCTAGAGAAAGCATTATATAGACAATGTAAAAATAAAGATGATTATATTGTACAATTGAAGGAGATATTAGCGAATGGAAGATAAAGTAAGGGTTTTTGAAGTAGCAGACGAAGCCGGTGCAACGAGCACAGAAGTAATCAAAAAAGCAGCGGAGTTGTCAATTGTTTTAAAATCACCTCAATCTACAGTTTCATTTGAGCAGGCCGAAGCGATTACTGAGTATATCGTTACAGGTAAAAGTTCATTATTAAAACCGAAAAAAGAAACAGTAGCAAGTAAACCAACTACTACTAAAACTGAAGAAACTAAAGTTGAAACCAAAGAGAAGCCAAAAGAAGAACCTAAAAAAGAGGAATCTAAAGCGGCAAAAAAAGAAACTGTTCAAGAGCCTAAAAAAGAGAAGCCTGTAAAAGAATTAAAGATTGTTAAGAAAAAATCAGATACTCAAAAGGAAAAAGTTCAAGCTAAAGTTGAAGCAAAAGTTGAAGCTAAGACAATAGAGAAAAAGATTGAAGAGGAAAAACCTGCTGAGGTAAAAGTTCAAAAAGTAGTTAAGCCAGCAGTTCAAAAAGCAGAAAAACAAGATACTGATATGCCAAAAGTGACACTTAAAAAAAGAGGTCTTACAATTGTAAAAAAGAAAAGACCAAAAGCAATAGAGTCAAGTGCACAAAGTGGTAAAAAACAAAAAATGGCTTCTATGAGTGAACTTTTCGGCGACAAACCTGAACTTAGAGAAAACTATCAGGCAAAGCCTAAAAAAACTAAAACTAAAACAGCTGCAAAAGCACATGAACATGGTAAGAAACTAAAAGTAGAAAGTTCTAGCAATGACTTTAAAACTACAGATGAATCTATTATGGGTGAAGAGGTTGTTTTATTAGATATGGGTCTAATGGAAACTTCAAAATTCCTACAAGAAACACCAAAGCCCAAAGCACTTAGAACAACAAAGCCAAGTGCTTTTGGTAATGCTCCAAGAGGTCTTAAAAGAAAAGGTAAAAAGAAGAAATATATTAAAAAACCAGATGAAGAAGTAATTACAGCTGTAACTATTCCTGAAGACTGTAGAGTTTATGAGTTTGCTGAAAAGATCGGTAAAACTGCTGGTGATGTTATAGGTAAACTATTTATGCTTGGTATGATGGTTACTAAAAATGACTTCTTAGGTGCTGATGAGATTGAGATACTTGGTGAAGAGTATGGTATAGATATCACTGTTAAAGATGAATTAGAAGATGTGAATTATGTTGAAGACTACCAAGAAGAAGAAGTTGATAAAACAAACTTTACTACTAGACCTCCTGTTGTAACTATTATGGGACATGTTGACCATGGTAAAACTTCACTTCTTGATAAAATTAGAAGCTCTAGAGTAGCAGCAGGTGAAGCTGGTGGAATAACTCAACACATCTCAGCTTATACTGTTGAAAAAAATGGTCAAGATATTACATTTGTAGATACTCCTGGACATGAGGCATTTAGTTCTATGAGAAGAAGAGGTGCTAGTGTAACAGATGTTATTATTATCGTTGTAGCAGCTGATGATGGTGTAAAACCACAAACTATAGAGTCTATAAAAGCTGCTAAAGAAAGCGGTGCACCTATTATTGTAGCAGTTAACAAAATGGATAAAGAAACAGCTAATATAGATATGGTAAAAGCAGGTATGGCTGAGCATGAGATGACTCCTGTTGATTGGGGTGGAGATATTGAGTTTATCCCTGTTTCTGCACAAACAGGAATGGGTATAGAGGAACTACTTGAAAATATTCTTATCCAGTCAGAACTTTTAGAGCTTCAGGCAGATCCAACGGCATTGGCTAAAACAACAGTTATAGAGTCTTCTCAAGTTAAAGGAAGAGGTGCTGTTGCAACTGTTATTGTTCAAAGTGGTACACTTAGAGTTGGTGATAATGTAGTTGCTGATACAACATTTGGTAGAGTAAAAGCATTACTTGACGATCAAGGTAAGCCAGTAAAAGAATTAAGTCTTAGTAAAACTGGTATGGTTGTAGGTCTAAATGATGTACCACCAACAGGATCGCATTTAGTTGCACAAAAGACAGCTGCGGAAGCTAAAGAAATTGCTACAACAAGAGCAGAGCATGCAAGAGCTAAGGAACTTAGTAAATCAACTAAGGTTTCACTTGATGAGATGGCAGAGTTAATTGCAGAAGGTAAGATTAAGGCACTTCCTGTGATCTTAAAGGCTGATGCAGGTGGTTCATTAGAAGCTATTAAAGCATCTTTAGAGTCAATTAAAAATGATGAAGTTAAAGTTAAAATTATATCTGCAGGTGTAGGTGGTATAACTGAGGCTGATGTTGCATTAGCAAGTGCAAGTGATGATACGATCATATTAGGATTTAATGTTAGACCAACAGGTACAGTTAAAACAAAAGCTAAAGCTGATGGTATACAGATACAAACTTATAGTATCATTTATGATCTTATTGATGATATCAAGGCTACATTATCAGGTATGATGAGTACTGTAACTATAGAGGAAAATACAGGTCAGGCAAAAGTTCTTGAAACATTTGTTGTGCCTAAGATTGGTACTGTTGCAGGTACAAAAGTTACTGATGGTAAAGTTGTTAGAGGTGGTCTGGCTAGAATCATTAGAGATGGTGTGGTTGTTTACACTGGTGCAATTAAATCACTTAAAAGATTTAAAGATGATGTTAAAGAGGTATCTAACGGTTATGAGTGTGGTATTATCTTTGAGAGTTATAATGATATAAGAGTTGATGACTACATCGAAACATTCATAGAGCATAAAGAAGAACAAACTATAGACTAGTAAAAGGTTTTATAGCACACAATCTTTCGCCAAACTTGATACTCGAGGTACTATAGTACATCTTCATATCAAGTTTGACAAAATCTTATGCACTCTAAAACCTTTTAGGTTGAGAGTTGTATTTAGACCTAACAAAATCTTTTAACTAAAAAGGTTAAACAAATGAATAACAAAAGTATAAACTTACAAAGAACACAATCACTTTTAAAAGAACTTATCCCTGAAGCACTAAGTCAACTTAGTGATCCAATGATAAGAGGATTAGCAATTACAGATGTAGATTGCAAAAATGGTAAATATGATGCAAAAGTATATTTTGATGGTAGTGACTTTGATAATGCAGAATTAAAACTAATTAGAATAGCACTAAGAAAAGTAAATGGTAGAATAAAATCATATATCTTAAATTCAACAGGTTGGTACAAATGTCCGAACTTTGAATTTATTAAAGATGAGGATATTCAAAAACATAAAAGACTTGAAGATCTATTTGCAAAAATTGCAAGTGATGATAAAGAGGAAGAATAAATTATGCAAATGGAATTAGAAGAAGCAATTAAATTAGCAGTTGAGGGTTGTGGTGTTGAATTATATGATATTTCAGCTACAAAGGAACATAAAAAAAATATACTAAGGATATATATCACTTCAAAAGATGGTGTTACTTTAGAAAAATGTACACAAGTAAGCAGAATGATATCTCCTTTACTTGATATACATGAGCCTTTTAGTGGTGAGTATAATCTTGAAGTAAGTAGTCCAGGTATTGAAAGAAAATTAAAAACACTTCCACATTTTAAAGCTTCTATAGGTGAAAATATAAAAATAAAAACATACGATAAAGAGATATTAAAAGGAAAAGTTGAGTCTGTTAGTGATGATGGTACAATAATACTAAAAGATGATCAAGGTGAAGAGAATATATCAAAATATGACGATATACAATCTGCATCAACTTACTACAACTGGAATAAATAAGAACAATGTTAGATAAACATAGCCAATTTATGAAATTGGCTATAGATGAAGCTTGGAAATATCAGCTTTTGACCTATCCAAATCCTGCTGTTGGTGCATGTGTGGTAAAAGACGGTAAGGTCTTATCAGTAGAAGCACATAAACAAGCAGGTATGCCACATGCAGAGGTTCTTGCATTAAAAGAGGCATATCTCAAAGAGTATCCAAACTCACAATTGAAAAATATAGAGGATTCTTTTGGTATCCACACTTATCTATACAAAAATCATAAAGGCTTTTTTAAAGAGTGTGAAATATATGTTACACTTGAACCTTGTAACCACACTGGTAAAACACCTTCATGTGCCGTGCTACTTGGAAAGGTAGAGATAAAAAAAGTATATATAGGTACACTGGATCCAAATAATCAAGCAAGCGGTGGTAAAGAAAGACTTCAAAGTAACCATATGGAAGTGGTAACCAATGTCTTAAAAGAAAGAACAGATGAATTACTTTATCCTTTTATCAAGTGGCATAAAGATAAGTTTATATTTTTCAAAATAGCTATGAGAGAAGACGGAAGTGTTGATGGTGGCTATATAACTACCAAAGACTCTTTATCTTTAGTACATGAGATAAGAACAAAAATTGATCTAATGGCAATAGGTGGAGAAACGGTAAGAGTAGACAGACCTACACTTGATGCGAGATATGCACAAAACAACACACCTCCAGATCTATTTATATACACAACTCAAAAAAACTTTGATGAAACAATACCTCTGTTTAATATTTCAAATAGAGATGTTAAATTAGGAAATAAATTGGATATAATAAATAATAAAAATTTTGTGATGATAGAGGGTGGGTACAAGATGCTTGAAGCAGTTAAGAATCTTTGTAATTATCTTGTACTGTTTATATCTCACAAAAAAAGCTGTGATAAAATATTTGATATTGAAAGTTTAGGCTTTAGTAAAGTTTATTCCTATAAAATAAATGAATTAGATGAGATAGTATATTTAAAAAATAATATGAGGGATTGATATTGGCAAGTTATGAATATGAGTTAGATGAAGAGTTGGATCTGGAAGAACCAAAGAAATATAAAGTATTTTTATTAAATGATGATTTTTCAACTATGGATTTTGTAATGGAAGTGTTGATGAAAGTTTTTAGAAAAACACTTGACGAATCTGAGAAAATAATGCTGGATGTTCACAATAACGGAAGAGCGGTATGTGGTGTCTATACACATGAGATAGCTTTTACAAAAGTTGCACAGGTAAAAACTATGGCAAGAAAAGCAGGCTTTCCTTTAAAAGCTACAGCCCAAGAGGAGTAAGTATGGTAAGTAAAGAGCTTCAAAAAGTATTTGGTTTATCTGTTAATTATGCAAGAGCTAATAATCATGAATATATAACAGTAGAGCATATATTTGTATATCTATTAAAAGAGGATTCAATTATAAAGCTTTTAAGTGATCTTGGTATTGATCCTGAACTTGTTATTGAAAAATTAAAAGAGTATATACTTAAAAATGTACCAAAACTTCCAAAAGAATTTGAAAATGATGACCCACTAGAAAGTGTAACTCTTTCAAAAACAATTGAACAGATGGTTACCCATTGTCAGCTTTCCGGTAAAGGTGAAGCGACAGTTGAGGATATGTTTGTTTATATATTAAAAGATGAAAAAGCATACTGTACTTACCTTTTAAAACAACAGGGACTTGAAAGAGTTGATATACTTGAAGAGATAAGTCATGGGGATAGTCTTGAAGAGATAGAAGATCTTGATGAAGATGAGATAGATTTTGAACAATTGGAAATAAAAGAGAAGAAAAAAGATAAAAAAGAAACACCTCTTAGTGAAAATAGTATAGAGTTAGTATCAGAAGCTAAAGAGGGAAATATTGACCCGGTAATTGGAAGAGAAAAAGAGATAGCTAGAGTTATAGAGATACTTGCCAGAAGGAAAAAGAACAATCCGATTTTACTAGGTGAAACAGGTGTTGGTAAAACTGCAATTGCTGAAGGGCTTGCTCTTGAAGTAGCCAACGAAAAAGTACCTGAGTTTTTAAAAGACTCTAAAATATATTCACTAGATATGGGTTCTATGCTTGCTGGGACAAAATACAGAGGTGATTTTGAGAAAAAATTAAAATCTGTATTAAAAGAGGTAAGTAAAAAGAAAAATGCGATTCTTTTTATAGATGAGATCCATACGGTTGTAGGTGCAGGAAGTGTTGGAAACAGTGCAATGGATGCTTCAAATATCTTAAAGCCGATGCTTTCAAGTGGAAAACTAAGAGTAATAGGTGCAACAACTTATGAAGAGTATAGAAATGATTTTGGGAAAGATAAAGCTTTTAGCAGAAGATTTGCCAAAGTTGAAGTAAAAGAGCCGGAAATTGATGATTGTGTTACTATCCTTGAGGGACTAAAAGATAAATATGAAGAGTTCCACGGTGTAGAATATACACCAAAAAGTATTAGACTAGCAGTTGAACTTAGTAAAAAGTTTATAAATGATAGATTTTTGCCAGATAGTGCAATAGATGTAATAGATGAAGTTGCAGCAACAGTTAAACTAAAAAGCACAAATAGATCTAAAAAAACTATAAAGATAA
>JAYEKV010000053.1:15962-47496 GCA_034716855.1 Campylobacterota bacterium
AAGATAGTGGCTAAATTTATAAAAGATCTGGAAACTCAACTTGCAGATAAAAATATAAAAATAACTATCTCAGCAAAAGCAAAAAAAGAACTTGCAAGACTTGGTTATGATAAACTTATGGGTGCTAGACCTCTTCAAAGAGTTATCAATGAACATATAAAAGAGCCTTTAAGTGAAGAGGTTCTATTTGGTGAACTAAAAAGTGGTGGAGAAGTTAAAATAGACTTTAAAGATAAGTTTATTTTTAAATATGTATAATATTAGATAATAAAATAATTTGATCTATAAATTCAATTAAAAGGTTTGAACTATGAAAGCTATCATTGCACTGCAAACACTTATCAAAGAGGAAGAGAAAAGACTAGGGCTATTGAAAAGGCAGCTAGCTGATCATGAATCTGGGGAAAATAAGTTGACTTATATGGCAAAAGCATCTACTGAGTCAAGCTTAGAAGAGTGTAGTGAAAATCTTACCAAGCATACTGAACAGTTAAATGAACTTATGGCTAAAGATTTAAAAGAACTTGAAGAGCAAGAAAGACTTGAAGAAGCTGTAAAAAGAAAAAACTATTTTCATTGGCAAAAAGTGAGACTTAAAAGAGATAAAGTTCGTACTAATGATCAAAAAGTTGAAGCTATGCTTATCATGGATGAGTTGCCTGAGGATCTACAGTTTGAAGATGATGCTCTTTTTAGTATAGCTGAAAAATCACTTGAGCTTAATCTATCGCTTCATGAAGGGATGGAGGAAAAACTTACTGAAATTAAAACAGACTTCGAGAATCTTTTGAAAGATATAAAAGAGGAAGATATACAACAACTTGAACTGTTAAATTATAGAATACCTATACTTATTCTTCATTTTTATGTACTTATAGAAAATATAAAAGAAAATATAGAAAGAGATAATGAAAAAGCAAAAGCCAGAGGTGAAAAAGAAAAACTATTCAGTGGTCTTCCTAGATATGAAGATTGGTGGATAAATGAGCTGTGGGAAAGTCATCAGGCTTATATTTCACTTTTTAAGTGGAAATATATAATATCTAATATATGTACAAGCAATGATCTTCAAAGAGCATGGAATTCGATTTTTTCAAATTGGATTTTTGTAAAAAAATTGTTAAATAGTAAGGGAAAACAAGCTTATGAATATACCTTTGCTTTTGATGCATTGGTACGGAAGTATGGTGAACTTGAAGAGGAACTTGACCTTAAAAATATAAAATCTATGGAGAAGATAATCGCCAAGCTTACCGAAAATGAAGATTTTAAATCAGTAAAAAAAGACCACAGTATCGGTACAAAGTATTTGTCTTATAAAAAGTCAAAGCTTAATCATAAAAAGAAATAAAAGTATAAATACGGAGTAATTGAATGAAGGTAGTCTGCCCACATTGTTTTAATATTAATAATGTTCCTAAAAAAGATGAGTATAGAAAAGCAAACTGCGGAAGTTGTAAAAAGTCCCTTTTGGATACAAAACCTTTGGATCTAAATGATACAAATTTTGATGAAGTTATTGTAAATAGTGATATTCCTGTTGTGGTTGATTTTTGGGCACCATGGTGTGGACCTTGTAAGATGATGGGACCTGTATTTGAGTCTACGGCAAAAAACTTTCCTTTAAAAGCATTATTTGTAAAGGTCAATACACAAGATGAACAGCAATTGGCTCAGAGATTTGGTATAAGAAGCATTCCTACATTGATAGTATTTAAAAATGGCTCTGAAGTACAAAGAGTTTCAGGAGCATTGGATCATGACAATTTAAATAAGATGGTTTTATCACTCATATAGTTGGACTTGATGAATATAAAATGTGATCTACAAGAGCAGAGAAAAAATGATACTAGTATCACTTTACACATACAAGGTGATTGGAACAAAGACAGCATAAATACGGTTGAAAACAAGTTTGCATCAATAAATAAAAGCTTAGATGTTACCTCTGTATTATTTGACTTTAAAGATGCAGGTAAATTTGATTCGGCAGGTATGATACTGATTATTAGATACTTATCACTTTTTATTAAAAAAGGGATAACTGTTACTACTGTGAATATGGATACAACTCAAAGAACAATGCTTCTTTTTTACAGAAAGAATTATTCATCTGTAAAGCCTGATATTCTTATAAGCTCTAAAAACCTGTTTCATAATATTGGAAAAGCATTTATTAGCTATTTACACAATTTTTTGAACTTTTTGAATTTTTTGGGTCAAAACTTTTATTATTTTTTTTATACGATTAGATATCCCTCTAAAATAAGATATAAGGCTATTATAAAAGAGATAGATCAATCAGGTATAAAATCTATACCGATTGTTGTTCTTACAGCTTTTTTGATCGGTTTGGTTATTGCTTATCAAGCAGCTGACCAATTGCAACAATTTGGAGCAAATATTTTTATAGTTGAGATGGTTACAGTATCAGTGTTAAGAGAGCTTGCACCACTTATTACGGCAATAGTTATAGCTGGTAGAAGTGCATCGTCTTTTACGGCACAAATAGGAACGATGAAAATAACTGATGAAGTAGATGCAATGAAAACAATGGGTTTTGAACCATCTATATTTCTTGTAATGCCAAAAGTTGTAGCTTTGATGATCTCATTGCCTTTGATCGTTTTTTTAGCAGATATAGTAGGTATTGCAGGAGGTATGTTTGTTGCAAAGTTACAGTTGGGTATTGGGTATACTGAATTTATAGACAGGATATATTCACAAATCGAACTAAGGCACTTTTATGCTGGACTTGTAAAAGCACCTATCTTTGGTTTTATTATTGCTTTGATAGGGTGCTATAGAGGATTTCAGGTATCAGGGAGTACTGACAGTATAGGTAAGTACACAACTATAAGTGTAGTAAATGCTATCTTTTGGGTTATTGCTCTTGATGCAATTTTCTCGGTTGTATTTACAAGATTAGGGGTGTAAGATGTCTGTAGTAAGAGTAGAATCTGTATCGACCAAGTTCGGAGTCAATCTTATACATGATAAAGTTTCATTTCAAATAAATCAGGGAGATATTTATGGTATATTGGGTGGAAGCGGTTCTGGAAAGTCTACAATTATGAGAGAGATTTTGATGCTGGAACAACTTCAAAGCGGCAATATAACCGTACTTGATAAATCTATTAAAAATATTTCCATAAATGACTCTTTTACATTAAAAAAGAATTGGGGTGTTTTATTTCAATTTGGAGCACTTTTTTCATCTTTGAGTGTTTTGCAGAACATATCTGTCTTGTTAAAAGAGTATACGGATCTGCCTGATTCTTTGATAGAGGAGATAGCCTTCACCAAATTAAAAATGGTGGGGCTTCCCGATAAAGCTGCACATCTATACCCAAGTGAACTAAGCGGTGGTATGAAAAAAAGAGTAGGACTTGCCCGTTCTTTGGCTATGGATCCAAAGCTTTTGTTTTTGGATGAACCAACTTCAGGACTTGACCCAAACAGTGCAGAGTCTTTTGACAGATTGATTGTAGAGCTTAGGGATATGTTGAACCTTACTGTTGTGATGGTTACTCATGATCTAGCAACGATAGAAAATGCTTTGGATAGATTTGTTGTGTTCTATGATAAGAAAGTATTATTTGAGGGTTCTTATGAAGAAGCTAAGAGTTTTGATCATTTTGCTATAAAAAAGTTTTTAAAGATATAAAGGAGATATTTATGGATGGTAAAGTAAATTTTACATTAGTTGGTGTTTTTCTTGTTGTATTTATTATCTCCTTGATTGGATTTAGTTTGTGGCTTGGAAAATACGGTATGGAAACAGTTAAAAATGATCAGTATAAAATATATTTGAAAGAATCGGTTGCGGGACTTAATGTAGAATCATCTATAAAATACAAAGGTGTAAATGTTGGAGTAGTGAAAGATATAAAAATAGATCCAGACAATTCAGAACAGATAAGGGTGCATGTAGAGATTGAACATAACACACCAATAAAAGTAGATACCTTAGCAATACTAGAATCTCAAGGTATAACGGGACTGAAGTTTATAAATCTAACAGGTGGATCAAATAATTCACCTTTATTACAACAAAATGGAGATGAGATACCGACAATAAAATCAAAAATGTCATTTTTAGGAAGCTTGGAAGGTTCTGCATCAGATATAACAACAAAAGTAAATGGAATACTAAGTAAACTAAATAGAGTGTTAAATGAAAATAATATTGATAGAATATCTTCTATTTTGGAAAATAGTAAAAATCTCACGGCTAATCTAAACAATATAGTTGTAAAACTAGATAACAAGAGTTATGAAACTTTTCAAAATATTGATAAATTTACACAGGACTTCTCACACACTTTAAATAACTTTGATAATATGATAGAAAATGATCTAAAGAGTACAATGAAGAAAGTAAGTACTGCTTCTGAGTCTACTACAAAAGTCTTTAACGGTTTTTCAAAGCAGTTAGAAAATGGTCAGATGGATATCAAAGATATCGCAGATCATAGTTTAAAAAAGTTTGATACCCTTATGTCTGAGTTGGAGAAAACTATGTATAATGCACAAAAAACACTTGACAAGATAGAGGAGAGTCCAAGTGACCTGATCTTTAAAAGTAGACAAATAGAATATGGACCAGGAGAGAAAAATGAATAAATTTATAAGCTTATTTATCGTTATAACCAGTACAATTGTATTTAGTGGGTGTAATAGTACTAAATTACCATCAAATAAAGTATATAGTATAGAAACCTCTAAAGAGTGCTGCAATGAAAAGTTTGATGGAACTGATAAAATCCTAAAGATATTAGAGCCAGTTTCCAGCAAGCATTTAAATACCACAAATATTTATTACAGTGACAATAAGTACAAATTGCAAACATATAAGTTAAGTAAATGGAGTGATTATCCTTCTAAAATGATCTTAGATACTTTGATCTTGAAGCTTGATGAGAACTCAATATACAAGAATATTACAACGGTAAATATTTATGATATCCCTGATCATATCTTGCAAAGTCAGCTTTTTGAGTTTAAACAGGTAATAGAAGAGAATCAAAGTTTTGTAAAGCTTAGGATAAAGTTTTATTTGATCTCAAATAGTGATAAGAAAAAGATTATTTCGAAAACTTTTGATTATAAAACGAAGTGTATTAGTGTAGATGCATATGGTGCGGTTGAAGCAAAGAATAAAACAATAGAAAAGATGATAGCTGATGTATCAGATTGGTTAAGTAAAAAAGAAAAGGCAAGTTTATAATGTCTAATATACTAGATAAAAATACAATGGAACAGTTGATGCAGTTGAATATTAAAATTGCTCACGAAAATGATTTTGGACAAAAAATAGTTTTAATAGCAGGTAGTATTAAAAATATCATCAATGCAGATAGATGTTCTATATTTGTACATGACAAAAAAAGTAAAAGTTTTTGGACTGTTCACTCTGATGGAATAAGCTATTTGGAGATTCCTGATGATAAAGGGATAATATCAGATGTTTATAGAACAAAACAGGTATTTATAGATAATGATGTTTCTAATAACCAAAAAGCGGTTAAAAGTGTAGATTTTGAATATATTACAAAATCTATTATATCTATGCCTGTTTTGGGATTTGATCAAGAGTGTATAGGTGTCGTTCAACTACTCAATAAAAACAGTGAGAATGGTTTTGACCAATCTGATGTAAAAGTACTACAGTTTGTATTGAATCATTTTACAACTTTCTTACAAATGATTGTTCAGGAAAATCAATAAAACTAAAGGAAAAAAAATCTTTTAGTATTTTAAGCTTTAAAAGGGTATAATCCATCACTAAATAATGAATTTTTTAAAGGATTATTATGCTTTTGACACCAGGTCCTACAGCTGTACCGGAATTTGTAAGAACTGCCATGGGCGGGGAAACACTACATCATAGAACACCGGAATTTGAAAATATATTTAAAAATACAAGAGAGTTATTATTAGAGCTGTTTGATATGCCTGAAGCTGTTATGCTTGCATCAAGTGGTACTGGTGCTATGGAAGCTTGTGTAACAAACCTTACTAGAAAAAAAGCTTTAACTGTAAATAGCGGAAAATTTGGTGACAGATTCGGTAAGATATGTGCAGCACACAATATACCATCAACAGAGATAAAGCATGAGTGGAATACACCAGCAAGTGTTGAAGAGATTGTAGAAGCTGTAAAAAATGACAGTGAAATAGATGCGATCTTTATTCAGGTTTGTGAAAGTGCCGGTGGACTTAGACATCCTGTAGAAGCTATAGCAAAAGCAGTAAAAGAGCTAAACAGTGAGATCTCTATAGTTGCTGATGGTATTACTGCTGTGGGTGTAGAGAAAATAGATACTACAAATATTGATGCACTTATCACAGGAAGCCAAAAAGCTCTTATGCTTCCTCCTGGACTTGCTATGATAGGGTTCAGTGATGCTGCAGTTGCAAAGATAGAAGAAGCACCAAAAGGATACTACTTCAATCTTGCGTCTGAGATAAAAAAACAAAAAACAAACACTACTGCATATACAGCTGCGACTACTCTTATAATAGGTCTGGGAAGTATTCTGGGAAAATTAAAAGAGATAGGTTTTGAAAATCTTTATGCTCAAACTGCACTAAGAGCAAAAGCTACAAGAGAAGCTTTAAAAGCAATAGGACTTGAGGTTTACCCAACAACTCCTGCAAATGCTATGACTACAATATATTGTGAAGAATCAAATGCGGTAAGAAAACTGTTAAAAGAGAAGTTTGATCTAAATATTGCAGGTGGGCAAGATCATCTAAAAGGTAAAATATTTAGAATAAACCATATGGGTCTTGTAAATGATTATGAAGCTTCATGGGCTGTAAATGCTATAGAAAAAGCACTTGATGAACTTGGTATCAGAACATTTGACGGAACTGCTAATAAAATATTTATGGAAACGAGTTTTAACTAATGATATTTGAACATGAAATACCAACAGGCGGTAAGCTTTATTTTGGACAAACTGCAAAAAGAAAAAGAGAGCTTGAAAATATAGCAAGTAAATTTCTTGAAAATGAAGGTTTTGAGGAGATAGTAACTCCTAATCTTTCTTATTCTCAGCACCAAAGTATTGATGACCAAAAAGAACTTATTACACTAAGTGACGAGTCTAACAACACTGTTGCTCTAAGAGCTGACAGTACTTTGGATGTGGTAAGAATTATAACTAAAAGATTAGGAAGAGCAACAGAGCATAAAAAGTGGTTCTATATACAGCCTGTATTTACTTATCCTGCAAATGAGACTTATCAAATAGGTGCAGAGTGGATAGGGTATGATAATATAAGCGATATTATAAACCTAAATGGGAAACTATTGGAAGAGTTATCTATAGATGCATTGGTACAAATAGCAAATATAAATATACCTCTTATTATCTCTAAACAATGGGATATTGATATAGAGCTATTTAAAAATGCAGAGATAGGTGAGCTTTTTGATATGAAATTTGAATGGCTTACAAAGCTTATAGAGGTTCAAACAGCAGATGATCTGAATTCTATAATGAAGATTATACCTGATGCTTTAAAAGATGAGTGTCAAAAACTTATAGATATAGCAAAAGCTGTAGATTATAAAAATGTTAATATTTCACCTGTATATTATAGCAGTATGAAATATTATGATGACCTATATTATAGGGTTATTGAAGGAAACAACACAATTGCAAAAGGTGGCGGATATAAAAGCAACGGCTTAAATTCGCAAGGTTTTGCATTATATACAGATAATTTATTAAAAGTATTGGAAGGGAAGTAGTATGAGTAAAGCTGATGTAATAGTAGGAATCCAGTGGGGTGATGAAGGTAAAGGTAAGATAGTTGATAAACTAGCACAAGAGTATGATATGGTTTGTAGAAGTCAAGGTGGACACAATGCAGGACATACGATCTGGGTTGATGGTGTAAGATATGCTCTTCATTTGATCCCTTCAGGTATCTTGAATCCAAAAGCCGTAAATGTGATTGGTAACGGTGTTGTAGTAAATCCTGAATCAATTATAAAAGAGATGGAACAGTTTGAAAATCTTGAAGGTAGACTTTTTATTTCTGATAAAGCACACTTAAACTTACCATACCATAGTTTAATTGACCAAGCAAGAGAAAAGCTTAAAGGTGATAATGCAATAGGAACAACAGGTAAAGGAATTGGACCTGCTTATGCTGACAAGATCAATAGAATCGGTCAAAGAGCAGAAGCACTTTTAAATCCTGAAAAACTATGTGAAGATATTATGGCTTACTTTGGTGAAAACAAAGTTATTTTTGATGCTCTTGATGTAGCTACACCAAATGAAACTGAACTTTTAACTGAACTAAAAGGTTATAATGAAAAACTTAGCTGTTTTATTACAAATACTACTAACATGATCTGGAAAGCATTGGAAGATGATAAAAAGATACTATTAGAGGGTGCACAAGGTACTCTTCTTGATATTGATCATGGTACATACCCATATGTGACATCTTCTGCAACTGTAAGTGCGGGTGCTTGTACAGGTCTTGGTATTGCTCCAAGAGATATAGGTGTGGTTACAGGTATCGTTAAAGCCTATACTACAAGAGTAGGAAACGGTCCATTCCCAACTGAAGACTTTACAGATGCAGGTGAAACTATGGCAGATGTAGGTAAGGAAGTAGGTACTACTACAGGTAGAGGTAGAAGATGTGGTTGGTTTGATGCTGTTGGTGTAAGACATGCAAGTAGACTTAATGGTTGTGATCAATTATCCTTAATGAAGCTTGATGTTTTGGATGGATTTGAAACTATAAAAATATGTGTAGCATATGAAGTAAACGGTGAAAAAATAGATTTCGTACCGTCAAATATGGATAATGTAACACCAATATATGAAGATATAGCTGGATGGGACAGTGTTGTTGGATGTAGAGAGTTTGATGCTTTACCTGATACTGCAAAACAATATATCCAAAGAATTGAAGAGTTAACAAAAACAAAAGTAGGAATTATATCTACATCTCCAGAGAGAGAAGATACAATTATTCGATAAAATAGCAGTTAAGCTGCAAAAACTATGAAATTTTAGAAACCAAAAGAGAATTTTGAGGAAGTAGGAAGTATGAAACTAAGAAAACAACACAGCTCATATATAGCAAGAAAGATTACAAAAGATCTAATAAATACTGATTTTATAGAGATAAGAAAAGATAGAGCAGCAATCACTGAAATATGTGAAAATATATTAAATGAAGATGTACAAAAAGAGATTGAACTTGATGAAGAGGTAGATAATATACTTGAAAATCAAGAAGATGAGATAGAATTTTATAAAGCTGATTATAGACAATTGTTTTGGATGACCAAAAAAAGAATGGCAAATGAGTTTGGTGTAAATCTAAACTTTGAAGATAGGTTTTCTAATATAGCACATAAGATCATGGACTTTTTATATGAAGAGGATTATATCCACTTTGAAGTAAATGACAATCAGGTGAAAAATGTTATAGCTAACAGTATAAGTGATTTTATGAAAGGTTATGATGATGCCGATACAATCGCTTATGAAAAAATTAAAAATTACAAGAGAAAACTAATCCCTGGAACTGAGGACTATGATCTTGTATTTAAGAGACTTTATGAAGAAGAACTTGTAAGAAAGGGACTATTATAATGACAAAAGTATATATATATTTAGAAAACGGTACATACTTAACTGCTAAATCATTTGGTAGCAAAGGTACAGCTGTTGGTGAGATTGTATTTAATACTTCTATGACTGGTTATCAAGAGATCATCACAGATCCAAGTTATGCAGGACAGTTTATAACTTTTACTGCTCCAGAGATTGGAAATGTAGGTGTAAATGATAATGATGCTGAAAGTAAACAAGCACATTGTAAAGGTGTATTTGTTAGAGCATATAATGATCAATATTCAAATTTTAGAGGTGAAGAATCACTAGCTACTCTTTTAAAGAAAAACAATACATTAGGTATATGTGATATAGATACAAGGTATCTTACAAAGATGATAAGAGATGAGGGTGCTATGATGATGATAGCCTCTACTGAAATTTCTGACAAAGAAGAGCTAAAAGCACAACTTGAAAAAAGCCCAAGAATAGAAGATATAAACTATATTGAACAAGTAAGTACAAAAGAGACTTATGTACATAAAAATGGTGCTTGGAATATGGAAACTTTTGAATACGATAAAGCTGTAATGAGTGATAAGAAAATCGTAGTAGTTGACTTTGGTGTAAAAAGAAACATCTTAAACGAGCTTGTAGCTTCAGGACTTGAAGTTGAAGTTATACCTAGTGATTTTAAAGCTGAAGATTTAGTAAGTAGATTTGAAAAAGGTGAAATAGGTGGAGTGTTTTTGAGTAATGGTCCTGGTGATCCTTTAACATTAACTAAAGAGAAAGAGCAAGTACAGAAGCTTATTGATAAAAATATCCCTATGTTTGCTATTTGTTTGGGGCATCAAATGTTAAGTATAGCACATGGTCACGATACCTTTAAACTTCCATTTGGTCAGCATGGTGGAAATCATCCTGTAATGAATGATGAAAAAATAGTAGAGATAACAGCACAAAATCACAACTATAATGTACCTGACTCTATCAAAGATATTGCAGTTGTAACACATGAAAATCTATTTGACAATACGATAGAGGGTGTAAAGTACAATGATAAGCCAATATTCTCAGTACAACATCACCCAGAAGCAAGTCCTGGTCCTCATGAGAGTAAATATGTCTTTAAAAAGTTTGCCGAGTTGGTAAAATAAATATAACAAAAGGCAGCTTTTTAAGTTGCCTTTTTTTTTAGGAAATAATATAGATATTAGGAATGTAAAGTGGATGTTGATAGATGAAACAATTTGGAGAAAATATTGGTTTTGAACAATGTGGAAAAGGTGATAATTTTGTACGACCAGTTTTGATATATAAAAAGTTTAACAATCATGTGTTTTTAGGTATTCCGTTATCAACTACTAAAAATCGAGGTAAATATTATTTTGAATTTAATTTTAAACAAAATAAAAAAAGCGTAGCAATATTATCTCAAATAAAACTCATAGATTCAAAAAGATTAGATAGAAAAA
Source organism: Campylobacterota bacterium (assembly GCA_034716855.1). Classification (GTDB taxonomy): domain Bacteria; phylum Campylobacterota; class Campylobacteria; order Campylobacterales; family Arcobacteraceae; genus JAIOSF01. The sequence continues at coordinate 27,040 of JAYEKV010000053.1, forward strand.
TAGGTAAAATAAACCAAAATGATTTTAAAACTTTACAAAAGCAACTTTTGGGTATTTTAGATGATTAGTTCAGAAGGGATAACCCTTCTGGGGTCTTATTCAGACATTTGTAAAAATATTATATCTAATAAGTATAGATAAAGTCAAGAAATTATAAGTAGCTTAATAATATAGGAAAATTATGGAAAATACAATAACATTCATAGGTAACGGTAATATGGCTCTTTCTATTGCCAAAGGTTTAAAAGATATAAAAAGAATAGAAGTAGTTGGAAGATCAATAGAGTCTTTGGATAGGTTCGAAAAAGAACTTGGAAAATCAATTGATAAACATCTTCTTGAAAATTTTGACATAAGTGATAAAAATATAATACTATGTGTGAAACCTGCAAATATACAAAATGTAGGAGCAAAGATAAAGGGTGTTGCTAAAAATCTTTATTCAGTTTTAGCTGGGACAACTCTTTTAGAACTAAAAGAAAATATAAAATCAAAACATACTGTAAGAACTATGCCTAACCTTTGTGCAAGCGTTGGAGAATCACTTACGACATTAACAGGTGATATAGTAATAAAAGAGGAAGCTTTGGAGTTGTTCAGTGCTATTGGGCAGACAGTATGGCTTAGTAGTGAAAAAGAGCTAGATATAGCTACAGCAGTTGCAGGGAGTGGTCCTGCATATTTGGCACTAATACATGAAGCATTATGTGATGGTGCAGTTAAACAGGGGATGAAAAGAACAGATGCTATAAATGTTGCCAATGGTCTTTTTAAAGGATTTGGAGAGCTTATTGGAACAACGAATGCATCACTTTTAAAAGACGGTGTGATGAGTCCTGGTGGAACAACTGCAGCAGGATATGCGGCACTTGAAGAGAATGCAGTAAGAAACGGTTGTATAAAAGCTGTAGAAGCAGCATATCAAGTAACACAAAAATAGGAGATAAGATATGGAAGAATTTTTAGTAAAAGCAAAAGACTCAAGTAGAATAATATCTCAACTAAGTTCTAAAAAAAAGAATGAGATACTCCATCAAATGGCTCAAGCCCTAAGAGATAATTGTGAAAAAATTGAAGCTCAAAATAGAAAAGATATGTCAGCAGCAGAACTTAACAATCTAAGTAGTGCCTTAAAAGACAGACTATTGCTTGATGAAAAAAGAGTATATGCAATGGCAACAGCCATAGAAGAGATTGCAGCATTAAAAGAACCGACAGGAAAGATACTTGATGGCTGGGTAACTGATGATGGATTAAAGATAGAAAAGGTATCTATACCAATCGGTGTAATTGGTATCATATATGAAAGCAGACCAAATGTTACAAGTGATACTGCGGCACTTTGTTTTAAAAGTGGTAATGTGTGTGTACTAAAAGGTGGAAAAGAAGCACAGTATTCAAACAATATTATTGCTGAAGTGTTAAGAGAAGTTCTAGTAAATAATGATCTTCCAAAAGAGATTGTATCACTTTTACCTGATGCTTCAAGAGAGGGTGTGGCAAAACTTATCACTATGGACAAATATGTAGATCTTATAGTACCAAGAGGTGGAGAAGCACTTATACAGTACATATCAAAAAATTCTTCGGTTCCTGTAATAAAACATGATAAAGGTCAGTGTCATATTTATATAGATAAAGAAGCTAATTTAGAAAAAGCTATAGCTATAGCCATAAATGCAAAGTGTCAAAGACCTGGAGTTTGTAATGCTATGGAGACACTTTTAGTAGACAAAGATATAGCACACATTGCACTTCCTGCACTTGAAGAGCAGTTTGAGGCAAATGGAACACAACTTTTAGGGTGTGATATTACAAGAAAATATATTGAAGCAGACATAGCAACTAATAAAGATTATCATACAGAATATCTTGCAAATATATTAAATATAAAAGTTGTAGATGGAGTTGAAGGTGCTATTGAACATATTGTAGAATATGGCTCAGGACATTCAGAATCAATAATAACTCAAAATATTACAACGGCAGAGAAATTCTTAAACAGTATAGATGCATCAAGTGTATATGTAAATGCAAGTACAAGATTTACAGATGGTGGAGCTTTTGGATTTGGTGCGGAAGTTGGTATAAGTACAAACAAACTACATGCAAGAGGACCTATGGGTATAGAGGGACTTACAACATATAAATTTAAAATATATGGTGATGGACAAATTAGATAGTTGTATAAAAAAGGTTAAAGTATAAAATAAAAGCAAAGAATTTAATATTTTAAAGATACTTTTATTTTATCTATGATAAAGTTTAAAAATTAAATTTCAAGGAGAAACAAATGGCAGTAATTATTTTAGATACATGTATTTCATGTGATGCTTGTTTAGATGAGTGTCCAACAGAATCAATCGTTGATAACGACGAGAACCCAACAGGTGAGGATATTTATTATGTAAATCCTGAGACTTGTGATGAGTGTCAAGCTGCTGGTACTGTTCCTGCATGTGCAGAAGCATGTCCTACTGAGGGATGTATCGTATGGGGTGAAAATCCAATAACTGAAGGTGCAGTTGCTGGTGAGCCTTGTATAGAAGAATAATATAAATTATTCACTATATTTAAAAAGGGTAGGATTTGTTTCCTACCCTTTTTTTATTTTTAAAGAAAACTTTAAGTTAAGTTAAAAGTTAATTTTGGTATAATCCACGACTTTAATTAAAAATAGGAGAAAAAGATGGAGCAAACTTTATCGATCATCAAGCCAGACGCAGTAGCAAAAAATGTAGTTGGTAAAATACTAGACAGATTTGAGAGCAACGGTCTTAGAATCGCGGCAACTAAAAAAATCCAATTAAGCCAAGCTGATGCAGAAGCTTTTTACGCAGTACACTGTGAGAGACCTTTCTTTGGTGAATTAGTTGAATTTATGATATCTGGACCAGTTGTAGTAACTGTTTTAGAAGGTGAAAACGCTATGACTAAGAACAGAGAACTTATGGGAGCAACTAACCCTAAAGAAGCTGAAGCTGGAACAATCAGAGCTGATTTTGCTGAGTCTATTGATGCAAACGCAGTTCATGGATCAGATTCATTAGAAAATGCAGCTGTTGAGATTGCATTTTTCTTTGCACAAAGAGAGATCTGTTAGTAGCAATTGATCTATGAAAATAGAATTTAGAAAGATACCTTTACAAAAAAGTGAATTTGAAGTAATCTCTGATTCAGTAAAGTTTTTAGGTACTTTTAGTAAAATATCGTCAAAACTTGCAAAAATTGAAGGAAAACTCAACGGAATATGTGAAGTTGAGTGTTGTAAATGCGGTAGTTCATTTACAGTTCCTTTAGATGATAAAGCAGATTTCTTAGTCAGTGACGGTATATATTCATCAGATGATGAAAATGACAAAGAGATAGTTGTAATTGAAGTTGAAGATCATTTTTTGAACTTTGATGAGATATTACACAGTGAGATAGAGTCGTTCAGATCAGAGTATCATGTATGCGATTCTTGTAAAGAAAACAACAATACAGTTGAAATAGAATATTAAGGATAAGAAATGGCAGTACCAAAGAGAAGAGTGAGTAAAACACAAGGTTTAAAAAGAAGAACTCACTATAAAATAACTTTAAAAAGACCTGTTAAGGACAGTGATGGGACATGGAAAATGCCTCATAATGTAAACCCTACTACAGGTGAATACAAAAACTAATGCTAAAAGTAGCAATAGATGCAATGGGTGGGGACTTCGGTCCTGAGCCTATTATAGACGGTGTTATATCAGCACTTAAGAAGGATAGACATTTTACGGCAGTACTTGTCGGTAAAAAAGATGAGCTTCTACCTTTAATTCCTCAAAAATTTGACAAAAGAATCCAAATACATAATTCAGATGATGTAATTAGTATGCATGATCATGCTACAGATGCATTAAAAAGAAAAGAAAGCAGTGCTTATAAAGCTATCGAACTTGTAAAAACAGGTGAGGCAGATGCATATGTTAGTGCTGGACACAGTGGTGCTTCAATGAGTTTGGCAACACTTAGAATAGGAAGAATTAAAGGTGTAAGCAGACCTGCTATTGCAACACTTATGCCTACAGTAAACGGTACAACTTTAGTACTTGATGTTGGTGCAAATGTTGACTGTGATGCAAATAACTTAAAAGAGTTTGGTATCATGGGAAAAGTTTATGCAGAAGATGTACTTGGTATCGAGGATCCTTTAACGGGACTTTTAAGTAACGGTGAAGAGGAATCTAAAGGTAATGAAGTAACAAAAGACGCATTTAAACTTTTAGAACCAATTCCTAACTTTATAGGAAATGTTGAAGGTAGCGATATCTTCAAAGGTGATGTTGATGTAGTTGTTTGTGACGGTTTTGTTGGAAATATTATGTTAAAAACAGCAGAAGGTGTAGCAGATACGATAGGAAAGATTATCAAAAATAATCTTAGAAGATCGCTTGTATCTATAACCGGTGCTGTTCTTATGAGAAAAGTATTTAAGAAACTTAAACTTAAAGTTGATTATGCTGAATATGGTGGAGCTCCTTTAATTGGTGTAAAAGCACCTGTAATTATTGCTCATGGAAAATCTAACTCAAAAGCTATTAAGAATGCAATCTTCCAAGCAATAAGAGCGGCAGATTCAAATCTAAATCAAAATATAGAAGATAAATTAAAACAATTTAAGGACTAAAATATGTATGCTTCATTTAGATCTATAGGAGCTTATATTCCTGAAGAGATTCGTACAAATCAATGGTTCATTGACAGAATGGACACAACTGATGAATGGATCACAAAAAGAACAGGTATAAAAGAGCGAAGAATAGCATCTAGTGATGAAAATACTAGTGATATAGGTGCAAAAGCTGCCGAAGTGGCAATACAAAGAGCTTCATTAGAAGCTAAAGATATTGACTTAATAATATGTGCCACGATTAGTCCTGATTATATGTGTATGCCTTCGACAGCATGTCTCATAGCAGATAAACTTGGGATCAGTAATGTAATGGCACTTGATATAAGTGCTGCATGTACTGGGTTTATATATGCACTTAGTACTGCTAAAGCATTTGTTGAATCTGGCATGAAAAAAAATGTACTTATTATTGGTGCAGAAAAGCTTAGTAATATTGTAGACTATACGGACAGAACAACATGTATGCTGTTTGGTGACGGTGCAGGTGCAGCTGTTATTAGTGCTACAGACAAAAAAGAAGAAGCTATATTGGATATACAGTGTAGTGCAGACGGTAGTATGAAAGATCTTCTTATGACACCAGGTGTTGAAAGCAGTGAAGCTATGTTTATGCAGATGAAGGGTAATGAGACCTTTAAAATTGCAGTAAGAACTTTAACTAGTGATGTGGAAAAGATCATGTCAAAAAATAATTACACAAACGATGATATAGATCTTTTTGTCCCTCATCAGGCAAATTATAGAATCATTAAAGCTGTAGGTGATGCTTTGAAATTTAAAGATGAACAAAAAGTATTAACTGTGGATAAATACGGTAATACATCATCGGCTTCTATCCCAATGGCTATAAATGACTGTTTTGAAAGCGGTAGACTTAAAAAAGGTGATACTATGCTTCTTGATGCTTTTGGGGGCGGTCTTACTTGGGGATCAGCAATCGTTAAATTTAACGGCTAATCTAATCTAAATATTTGATTTTTTAGATAAAATATAATTATATTTTTCTAAAGGATCATTATGAGATACATAGTATATTTATTTCTTACATTAACTTTACTTATTGCTTCAGTATATATTGTTTTATTTACACCTGTGGGACACGGGATTATAAAAGATAAAATCACTTCAAATATAAAAACACATACAGCATTAGATGCAAAAGTTGAAAAGTTTTCTTTGTCTCCTAGTATAATTGATATAAGTATTGTTTTACCACAAAACAATACTATCATTATAAATGGTACATACTCTATATTTTCTAAAGGTATAGACTTAAACTATAGGTTGAATTTTAACGATATATCAATTTTTAGTAACCTTTCAAAACAAAACCTAAAAGGAAAACTGAATACTCAGGGTAGAGTTTTTGGTAATATAGAGAATATAAATATTAAAGGTCAAAGTGATCTTGCAAAAAGTGATACCAAATATAATTTTATTCTAAGTCAAAACAAAAAATCATATGGAAAATTAGAGATCAAAGACGCACTCTTATCAGAAATATTATATATGACAGGGCAAAATAATTATGCCAAAGGTGATATAAATATAGATATTGATCTTGACGATGTAAAGTCAGGTGAGATACTTGGTAAAGCATTATTGAAAATTGACAATGGTATTGTGAATAAAAAATTAGTAAAAAAAGATTTTGATATTGATCTGCCAGAAACTGAATTTATATCTGTAATTGATGCTAATATAAAGAAAATAGTAGATTTTAATATGTTGTTAGATTCAAGTATTGCAAACATAAATTCAAAAGGTACTTTTGATCAAGGTACACAAAAATTAGTCTCAAAATACCAAGTAAAAATAGATGATCTTCTGTATTTACAGCCATTGACAAAACATCCTCTTAGGGGAGAGATTTCAGCAAATGGAGATATTGTAAAGAGTGAAAAACTTGAAGCATCTTTTAATTCAAAGATATTTGGAGGAACTATTGATACAACACTTGATGATTCATTATTAATAGGTAAATTATCTAATATAGACACTATGAAGCTTATGTATATGCTTCATTATCCGGAAATTTACAAAGGAAAAATAAACGGAAAAGTTGACACTGATATAAAAAGTGACAAACTTGATTTTTATTTTGATCTTAAAAATGGGCATTTTGTAAGCAATCAATTTACCTCTTTAATATCACAATTTTTAAAAATAGACATTACCAATGAAAAATTCTCATATGCCGTATTAGAGGGTATAAAAACAAAAGAAAATATTGATGCAAAGCTTGAAATGAGATCTTTAAAAATGAAGATACTAAGTAAAAAGTTCAATATGGATACAAAAAATAATCTTATAGACGCTGTGTTGTTTGTAGAACTTGGTAAATATAAATTTGATGTAAATATAAAAGGTGATATTAATAGTCCAAAAGTCACTAGTGATATAGCTAAAAAAGTTATAAAAGATAAGGCAAAGAGTAAGATAGAAGAGAGATTAGGTGATAAACTTGACGAAAATACAAAAAGTATTATCAATAAGATCTTTAAATTTTAGACAATAACCTAAAAGAATATATTTTATACTCTTTTAGGTATAATTCATCAATTTAAAAAGGAAAAATATGAAAAAATACACTGAATTAGAAAAGTGTTTGGGTTATCAGTTTAAAAATAAAGATCTGATAATCGAAGCACTTACGCATAAAAGTTATAAAAAAGTCTACAACAACGAAAGACTAGAGTTCTTAGGAGATGCCGTACTTAACTTAATAGTAGGGGAGTTTTTATTTAATAAATTTCCATCTTCAAATGAAGGTGAGCTTTCAAAGATAAGAGCATCACTTGTAAACGAGAAAGGTTTTACTAAACTTGCAAAGGCTATAAGTCTTGGTGATTATATATATCTTTCTGATGCTGAAGAGAGAAATCAAGGTAGAAAAAAAGCTTCTATTTTAAGTGATGCCTTTGAAGCTATCATGGGTGCTATTTATATAGAATCTGGACTAGAGATTTTAAAGCCGATGATTTTAAAACTTCTAGACCAAAACTATGACAAAATTAATCTTGATGAACTTTTTAGTGATTATAAAACTGCACTACAGGAAGTAACACAAGCAAAGTTTGGAGCAATTCCTGTATATAAGTTAGAATCTGCAATAGGTCCTGACCATGAAAAAGAATTTGAGCTTAGTCTTTGGATCAATGATAATCATTATGCGACAGCAAAAGGGAAAAGTAAAAAATTAGCTCAGCAAGCAGCGGCAAGGATTGTACTAGATAAGTTGCAAGGAATAAGTTCATGAATACCTTTGGAGAAAGATTTAGTTTTACTACATTCGGTGAATCACACGGAGTAGCACTTGGTTGTATAGTTGATGGAGTACCTGCAGGGATAAAAATAGATCTTGATTTTATTCAAAGCGAGATGGATAGAAGAAAGCCCGGTAAGAGTAAATATGAAACACAAAGAAAAGAGAGTGATACTATACAGATACTAAGTGGAGTATTTGAGGGTGTTAGTACAGGAACTCCTATTGCAATGGTATTGTTTAATGAAAACCAAAAAAGTAAAGATTACAGCAATGTAAAAGATCTTTTTAGACCTGGACATGCTGATTTTACATATTTTCATAAATATGGTGTAAGAGATTATAGAGGCGGTGGAAGAAGTAGTGCCAGAGAAACAGCAGCAAGAGTTGCAGCAGGTGCTGTTGCGAAGTTGATGATAAAAGAGTTAGGCATTGAGGTGCAAAGTGGTATCTTTGAAGTAGGTGGTGTAAAATCTGAAACTTATGATTTTAACCATGCTAAAAAAAGTGAAATATTTGCCCTTGATCCAAATAAAGAGCAAGAACAAAAAGATGCAGTACAAAAGGCATTAAATTCACATGACTCTATAGGTGGAGCAGTTGTAGTAAAAGCTACTGGTGTACCTGCCGGACTTGGTCAGCCAATGTACCATAAACTTGATGGTGCAATAGCAGATGCTATGATGGGACTAAACGCAGTAAAAGGTGTAGAAATTGGTGACGGTATTGAAGCTTCTAGGAGTAAAGGAAGTATTAATAACGACCAGATAACTTCAAAAGGTTTTGAAACAAATCACAGTGGAGGGATACTAGGAGGAATTAGTAATGGTGATGAGATCATAGCAAAAGTATATTTCAAACCTACTCCTTCAATATTTTGTGAGCAAAAAACAGTAGATACAAATAATAACGATACACTATATAATCTAAAAGGTAGGCATGACCCTTGCGTTGCATTAAGAGGAAGTGTAGTGTGTGAATCGATGTTAAGTTTAATAATTGCAGATATGGCTTTACTTAATATGGGCTCAAAGATGGATCACTTAAGATCTGTATATTGTAATTAATTATAATTTTTTGAGAAATTGTTTATAGTTAAATAAAGTTAAAGTTTGATAAAATTTATCAAATATTAAATTTAAAAAGAAAAAGGACTTTATTGGACTACATAGGAATTAAAAAGGATGGTCAGATTTATGACCTTCAAACTGCGGATGCTTTAAACATAGAAGTTGATGATAACAACAAGATTAAGCCTGACGGTTCTTCTGAGGCGTTAGAAATTTTAAGACATTCTACTGCCCACTTAATGGCACAAGCCATAAAAGAACTTCATCCTGAAGCTCAATTTTTTGTTGGACCTATAGTTGATGAAGGTTTTTATTATGATTTTAAACTAGATAAACAGTTAAATGATGATGACCTTCCTATTATAGAGAAACAGATGAAAGCATTGGCAAAGAAAAAGATGCCTATTACAAGAAAGGTATGCCAAAGATCTACAATAGAAGAAAAGTATAAAAATGATCCATTAAAACTAATGGTACTTGATAATATTCAAGATGAAACTCTTACTATGTACGAACAAGGTGATTTTGAAGACCTTTGTAGAGGACCTCACCTTCCAAATACAAAAATGGTAAGAAACTTCAAGCTTATTAGAGTAGCTGGAGCTTATCTTGGTGGTGATGAAGAAAATGAGATGATCACAAGAATTTATGGTATCTCATTCTTTGAAAAAGAAGACCTGAAAGATTATGTAACAAAACTTGAAGAAGCTAAAAAAAGAGACCATAGAAAACTAGGAACTGAACTAAAACTATTTACTTTTAGTGAAGATGTTGGTGCAGGACTTCCTTTATGGCTTCCAAACGGTGCAAGACTTAGAGGAAAGCTAGAACAGCTTTTATATAAAGCACACAGAATCAGAGGTTATCAGCCTGTTAGAGCTCCAGAGATATTAAAGGCTGAAGCTTGGGTAAAATCTGGACACTATGCAAACTATAAAGAGAATATGTACTTCACTGAAATTGAAGGTCAAGAGTATGGTATAAAACCAATGAACTGTGTAGGTCATATAGAGATATTTAAAAATGATCTTGTATCTTATAAAGACCTTCCTTTAAAATTCTTTGAGTATGGTGTAGTTCACAGACATGAGATGAGTGGTACTATGCATGGACTGTTTAGAGTTAGAGAATTTACACAAGATGATGCACATATCTTCTGTATGCCAACTCAAGTAAAAGATGTAATAATGGAAGTGTTAGAGTTCGTCGAATCACTTATGAAACATTTTGAATTTGAATATGAGATGGAAGTATCTACTAAGCCTAAAAAAGCTATCGGAAGTGATGAGTTCTGGGATACTACAACTAAAGGTATCATGGATGCTTTAGATGAAAATGGTTATTCATACGGTATAGATGAAGGTGGTGGAGCATTCTACGGACCAAAAATTGATATCAAGATACTTGATGCTATAGGTAGAAAATGGCAGTGTGGTACAATTCAAGTTGATATGAATCTTCCAGAAAGATTTGATATAAACTATACAACTGCTGATGATACTAAGGAAAGACCTGTAATGATTCACAGAGCTATTTTAGGTAGCTTTGAGAGATTTATCGGTATCTTAACTGAACATTATGCCGGTGAATTCCCTATGAGTATAGCACCAACTGGTGTAGTTATAGTTCCAATAGCAGATACACATCTAGAGTATGCTAAAGAGTTACAAAAAGAGCTTCAATTAATTGAGATAGATAGTGATATCTCTTCAAAGAATGAGAGTTTAAATAAAAGAATTAGAGTAGCTGAGAAACAAAGAGTACCAATGATCATTGTTGTAGGTGACAATGAAGTAGAAAATAAGATGGTTGCACTTAGAAACAGAAGAAAAAGAGAAAGAAGTGAAATGACTAAGGATGCGTTCTTAGAGATGTTAACTTCACAAAAAGCAGGGGAAAAAATTTGAATTATAAAAATAAGAAAAAACAAGATGATGTTTTGATGAACGAAGATATCAGGTTCAAAGAGGTAAGATGTAATGCAGACGATGGAAGTTCACACGGTATAGTGAGTTCTCAAGAGGCATTAGCATTAGCTGATGAAGCAGGACTTGATCTTGTTTGTATAGCTCCAAATGCCAAGCCTCCTGTTGTTAAGATAATGGACTACGGTAAATTTAAATATCAACAAGAAAAGAAGCAGAAAGAAGCTAGAAAGAACCAAAAGATCATAGTAACAAAAGAGATCAAACTTTCAGTAAAAATTGCTCAAAATGATATTGACTATAAAGTTAAGCATGCAAGAGAGTTCCTTGAAAAAGGAAACCATGTTAAATTCAGAGTATTTTTAAGAGGTAGAGAGATGGCACACCCTGAAGCCGGTGCTGAAGTTCTTACAAGAGTTTGGCCTATGGTTGAAGATATAGCTGTACAAGAAGCACCTCCAAAATTTGAAGGTAGATATGTAAATATGCTAGTAGTACCTGCGAAAAAAGAGAAGCATTAGTCTTTAAATTTTATTAAAGCTAATTTAAGATATAATCCACAACTTATTTAAGTTTGTGGATTTTTTTTGTCCCAAAACTTACATAAATACTATAAAGGAGTCTAACAATGCCAAAGATGAAATCTAACAGCGGAGCTTTAAAGAGATTTAAAGTGAAGAAAAATGGTTCAATCAAAAGAGGAAGTGCTTTTAGAAGTCACATCCTTACTAAGATGACACCAAAAAGAAAAAGAGCTCTAAGAAACGCTCAAACTGTTGATGCTACTGATGCACCAAGAGTAAGAAGAATGTTAAATAAAGCGTAAGCTTTATACTCGATTCTTTTAGTTAACAAGAAATAAGTCCCTCCGATTAAATTCGGACAAGTTTTGCCCATATTTATAATGGGACAGACACCTAAAATATAAGATATTTACGGTAAAGAAAGGAAATAATATGCCAAGAGTAAAAACTGGTACAGTAAGAAGAGCTAGACACAAAAAAATCCTTAAAATGGCTAAGGGTTTCTACAGTGGTAGAAGAAAGCACTTTAGAAAAGCAAAAGAGCAAGTTGAGCATTCACTTGTATACGCTTACAGAGATAGAAGACAAAAGAAAAGAGATTTCAGAAAGCTTTGGATTGTTAGAATCAATGCAGCTTGTAGATTAAACGGTACTACTTATTCAAGATTCATGAATGGTATCAAACTTGCAGGTATTGAGCTTGATAGAAAAATATTAGCTGATATGGCTATGAACGATGCATCTGCATTTGCTTCATTAGTTGAAAGTTCAAAACAAGCTGTAGCTAAATAATTTATAGTTATTTATATACTAAAAAAGGGATTGAGTAAAACTCAATCCCTTTTTTTATTCCTGATTATCTTTCTTTTTAGATAATAATTTTATAAATAGCCTAGGTATCCCTACAATTATATATACGATCAATGTAAATACAAAAGGATGCTCAGGTCCAAGTCCATATGCACTTGCATGTGGTAGAGCCTTTAAATGCTCTATAGGATGATCTGTCCATTGAGCAAAATGCATACCGATAGCTAAAAATAAAAATATACCTATAAAGATCATAAGCTCTTTTTTCATGGTATTCCTATAATTAAAATTTTATTGATTGTATTTAAAACTAAATAAAAAAGCCCTAAACCAAAAAGGTTTAGGGCTTTTAAGATCTATAAGTGTTACAGATATTAAGCTTTTCCAGCTAACATTCCGTATACAGTCATTGGCTTTAACATATAGAACTTTAATAACCACCAGATATATCTCTCTTGAGTTGGATCTAAGAACTTTAATTGTGCAGCGTTTGTACCGTCACCAGTTTTCTTAGAAGCCCAGTTGAACTCAGCTAACATAACTGTTCCGATGCTTGTAATAAGTGGACATACTGTATAACCATCATATTGAGGATTATTCATAAGGTCTTTTCTAGATTTACCTTCTAGAGTAGCAATTACATTAGTAGTTACAACTTTGTATTGCTTTCTTGCAGATCCACCAGTTTTACCCATAGGAACAGCAGCGATATCACCTAATGCAAATATATTATCAAATTTAACATGTTGCATAGTTTCTTTTTGTACAGGGATCCAACCTTTACCAGAACCAACTGGTGATTTACCGATCTCATCTGGAGCTTTCATTGGAGGAGTAACATGGATAAAGTCATAAGGTACTTCAACTCTAGTATGTATCTTCTTCTCTATATGCTCTTCTAAATCCTCATCCCAAATTTTTTCAGATTTTGAGTGATTATCAAATACAGCAATGTTACCTGGCTTGATCTCAGTTAATAAGTGCTTGTAGCTGTACTTCATGTTTCTAGCTTCAAATTGGTTAACAATTGCAGTGTGGTAGTTCTTAATACCGAACATTCCACCACCGTTTGGATAGAAATGTAAGTCAGCGTTTGCTCTAGCAGATCCACCAGCTTCTTCTAATTGTGCATGTGTAAGGTACATGATCTTTTTAGGAGCACCACCACACTTGATTGGTGTGTTAGGGTGAGTATATACACCTCTTACTTTTTTACCAGCTTTTGCATCAGCAATGAATTTTGACATATTTGTCCATGTAGCAACAGAACCATCTGCAGAGTAGATAGAAGATACACCTTTCGCATCCATAGCAGCAACTGCAGCAGAGTTGTTACCTGTAGAGTAGATCTCACCAACTTCTTCAAGACCTTTAATACCAGCATAGTTTAGTTTAAGACCAGCAGCAATAATCATAACATCATATGTAACTTTTGTACCCTTGTCAGTTGTAACTGTATTGTTATCTGGATCAAACTCTACCGCTTTTTCAGCAATAAGTTTTGTTCCTGACGGTACAAAATCATCTCTTTTATAAGTGATATCTGATTTTTCCCATAGACCAGCACCGATTAAAGTTTGTCCAGGCTGGTAAGAACATGAAAGTGCCTCAGGTTCAATTACAGTGATATCCGGGTTAGACATCTCATTTGTAAGTTTAGCAGCTGTAGACATACCTGCAAGACCACCACCTATGATAACAATCTTACCTTTAGCATTACTAGCTTCAGCTCTAGTTGCAGCCTCTGCCTCAGTACCAGCTCCAGCCATCATCATAGCAGCACCGCTAAGACCCATCATTTTCATTGCATCTCTTCTTGAGATACCTTGCTCTTTTAAGATAGAATCAATTTGTTCTAAATCTTTTTTCATATTTCTATTTTCAATCATTTAGTTTCCTTTTCTCTAGTTTCAAATACTAAGAAGTAGATTAACACAAAAGAAATAATATGTAACTTAAATTGAACACGGGTCAAATTAATATGTTCTATAATCTCTTCTTATACTATATAAACTGTTGTAAACACTAATATTATCATATTATGTATAGTTGTAATAGAGATAAGAGTCTAATATATATCAACAATGATCTATTTTTACAAATTTAATTACTATAAAATTATTTTTTCTGGGTGATTTTCTATTATGATTTTTATTTTATAAGTTAATAAGTAAGTTCAAGTTTATGCTTTTATAGGAAAATATAGTAGTTTTTGTTCTGAAGTTTATAAAAGTAATAAACTAGAAGAAGAGTAAATACTCTTCTTTATATATAGTTTAAATTGTTGAAGGATCTGTAATATATCCACTAATTCCTGAAGCAGCTGCTACTGCACTATTAGATAGGTAAACTTTTGAAGTTCTGCTTCCCATTCTACCTACGAAGTTTCTATTTGTTGTAGAGATACAAACTTCACCGTCACCTAAGATACCCATATATCCACCTAGACATGCACCACAAGTTGGGTTTGATACTACTGCACCTGCATCTACTAGTGTATCTATATATCCAAGCTTAGTAGCTTCTCTTAATATCTTTTGAGTTCCAGGAGTTACGATCATTCTTACATGTGATGCAAGCTTTTTCCCATCAAGTATTTTTGCAGCAATTGCAAGGTCGCTTAGTCTACCATTTGTACAAGACCCAACAAATACTTGGTCTACTTTTATATTATCTGCAACTGCTTGAGACATAGAGTGACCATTTTCCGGTAAGAAAGGATATGCTATAACTGGTTCTAAAGAAGATACATCTATCTCTATGATTTGACAATACTTTGCATCATCATCACTATAGTGGATCTTTGGTTCTGCTCTAAGTTCACCGTTTGCTTCTTTTCTTTCATTTAAGAACTGTTCCGTTATCTCATCATAAGCTACTATTCCAGATTTTGCTCCGGCTTCTATAGCCATGTTACATAAAGCAAATCTATCATCCATTGTTAAGTGCTGGATTGTATCACCAGTGAACTCTAAAGTTCTGTAAAGTGCTCCATCAACACCTATTTGTCTAATGATCTCTAAGATTAGATCTTTACCTGTTACGAATTCAGCAGGTTTACCTGTAAATACAACTTTGATAGATTCCGGTACTTTGAACCAGTTTCCACCTGTGATCATTGCAAATGCAAGGTCTGTGCTTCCCATACCTGTACTAAAAGCACCAAGAGCACCGTGAGTACATGTGTGAGAATCTGCACCTATAATAACATCACCTGGAATCACCAAACCTTTTTCAGGAAGCAGTGCATGTTCGATACCCATATCTTTTTCATCAAAAAAGTGTTTAAGATTATATTTTGCTGCAAAATCTCTAGAGATTTTAGCTTGATTTGCAGATGCTATATCTTTTGCAGGGATAAAGTGATCAAGAACGATACTAAATCCATCAGGGTTAGCTAATTTTTCTGCTCCACTTTCTTCAAATGCTTTGATTGAGATAGGAGTAGTTATATCATTACCTATAACCATATCAATAGGGCTTCTTACTATTTGTCCGGCGTAAACTTTTTCACCAACATGTTCACTAAATATTTTTTCTGTTATTGTTTGAGCCATTTTTATCTTCTTTTTATTGTATTTGTTTTAAATTTTTCGAGATTTTACCTGAATTTTCTTTTTATACCACTTATAAGGATATTTGAGATATAATCCACGGTTATGAAGAAAGAGAATATTATATTGATAGGTTTTATGGGTGTAGGTAAAGGTACTGTTGCCAGAGAGCTTGTAAAGCAGACAGATTACTTTGCTATTGATACTGATGACTTGATTGAAAGTATGGAAAATAGAAAGATCAAAAAGATCTTTAAAGAAGAGGGTGAACCTTACTTTAGGGCATTGGAAAAGAAGTGTGCTAAATGGTGTGAAGAATCTTTAAGCGGTACTATCATCTCAACTGGCGGTGGATTTTATAAGCAAGAGAATATTAAACGAATAGGTACGATAGTTTATTTACAATCTTCTTTTGAAAAAATTATAGAAAGATTGGAAAAGGCTCCTAACTCTAAAGCAAAGTTCAAAAAAAGACCTCTTTTGCAAGATATAGAAAAAGCAAAAGCTTTATACAATGAAAGAGTACCTGCATACGAAGATGTAGCAGATATAGTTGTAAGTGTAGAGAGTCATGATCCCGAACTTATTGTAAAAGATATATTAAATAAATTAAATAAATTAAATAAAGAAAGGTAAAACTTTGAAAATTATAAATACAAAAGATGCCAATTTTTCAAAAGAGTTTGAAGAGATCTTAGGTAGAGCAAAAGTAGATATAAAAAAAGTATCATCTATAGTAAACGGAATAATAGATGAGATCGTAGAAGATGGAAATGAAGCGGTAAAATCACATATTGCAAAATTTGACAACTGG
This sequence comes from Campylobacterota bacterium, assembly GCA_034716855.1. Taxonomy (GTDB): domain Bacteria; phylum Campylobacterota; class Campylobacteria; order Campylobacterales; family Arcobacteraceae; genus JAIOSF01. Next base: position 43,662 of record JAYEKV010000053.1, read on the forward strand.
ACACCGGCAACAAATGAAGATCTTTATGTTGCAAAAGAGGATATGGAAAAAGCTTACAATAATATAGATGCAGACCTAAAAGAAGCTTTACACTTAGCACATGATAGAATCAAAGCATACCATGAAAAACAGCTTCCAAAATCATGGCTTGATTTTGAAGAGAATGGAACAGTTCTTGGTCAAAAAGTAACTCCAGTAGATAGAGCAGGGTTGTATATCCCTGGTGGAAAAGCAGCATATCCAAGTAGTTTGCTTATGAATGCTATCCCTGCAATCGTTGCGGGTGTAAAAGAGATAGTTGTATGTACTCCTACACCTGACAATGAACCAAATGAACTACTTTTAGCTGCTTGTCATTTATGTAAAATCGATACGGTATTTAAAGTAGGAGGTGCAAGTGCAATTGCTGCTATGGCATATGGAACTGAAACATTAAAAAAAGTAGATGTTATAACTGGTCCTGGAAATATTTTTGTAGCTACTGCAAAAAAACTTGTATTTGGTGAAGTAAATATTGATATGATAGCAGGTCCTTCAGAGATAGGTATACTTGCAGATGAAACTGCAAAACCTAAGTATCTGGCAATTGACCTTCTAAGTCAAGCAGAGCATGATGAGATGGCTAGTTCGATTATGATAACAATTGATGAAAATATTGCACAGAAAACAAGTGTAGAGGTAGATAACTACTTAAAAGAGTTAAGTAGAAATGAGATAGCTCAAAAATCTATAGATGAGAGAGGTTGTATCATAATAGCTTCTTCTATGGATGAAGCTATTGAGTTAATGAATGAGATAGCTCCTGAGCACTTGGAAGTTATGACTGCAAATCCATTTGATCTATTACCAAAGATAAGACATGCGGGTGCTATCTTTATGGGTGAAAATACACCTGAACCGATCGGGGATTATGTAGCAGGACCAAATCATACACTACCAACAGGTGGAACTGCAAAGTTCTATTCACCACTTGGAGTTGAGAACTTTATTAAAAAAAGCTCAATTATTAGTTTTAGTAAAAAAGCAATAGAAACTATAGGTGAACAGTGTGCTATTATTGCCGACACTGAAGGCTTGTCAGCTCATGCAGAGTCTGTAAGAGTTAGATGTAAATAAAAAAATATAAATTAAAAAAGAAAAGGAAAAATAAAATGGCTAAATATGAAGCATTATTTGAAGACGAAAGTAATATATTTGGAGGGTCTCCTCAATCAAAATTTTGGGATATAGCAAACACAGCAAGTGATGAGATAGTAAAAGATCAAGTTGATATGTTTATGGAAAAGTTTACTGTTATGGAGATGATGTTAACTGAACAGTTAGGTGAGCAAGGTCTTAATGAGGCTGTTTCAAAATATACTTTTGAAAACTCTTCGGAGGTAGATTACAATAAAAAAAGTACTTATGTTGAGTTAACAGGCGAAATCGTTTGTAGATTAGACAGCTAATCATTTTAATGAATAGTTAAGAATTAAAAATTAAGAGTTAAGAGTTATATGGAAGAGTTAGTACAAGTAAAAGAGCAGATCAAGACATTTGTAAAAGAGTGTAATGATCAAAAAAGTTTAGAGTTGTTGGATCTATTGGCTGAAGGTAAGATGCTAAGATCAAAGCTTATTATGAAAATAGCAGGTGTAACGCAAGAGTCTATAAAACTTTGTGCAGTAGTTGAGATGATACATGCGGCATCGCTATTGCATGATGATGTTATAGATGAAGCAGATACAAGAAGAGGAAAACCTTCTATAAATGCACTTTTTGACAACAAAACTTCAATAATGTTCGGAGATATACTTTATTCTAAAGCATTTACAGAGTTAAGTCAGATGCCTAAGGATATAGCTTATACTATCTCAAATGCAGTAACTCTTTTAAGTATCGGTGAGATGCTTGATGTTGATCTTACAAATGAGTTCAACAGCTCTTATGACAAATATCTTGATATGATCTACAAAAAAACAGCTTCACTTATAGAGTCTTCTGCAAGAGCGGCTGCAATTATGGCAGGAAAAGATCAAGAAGCTTTTGCTTTATACGGTAAAAATCTTGGACTTGCTTTTCAAATGGTAGATGATATACTTGATATCACTCAAGACAGTGCTACTCTTGGTAAGCCTGCACTTTTAGACTTTGTAGAAGGAAAGGTAACCATCCCTTATCTTTTATTACATGAAAGAATAGAAGACAAAAGTAAGCTTGAATCACTTTATAAAGTACAGTTAGACCAAGATCAACAAACTTGGATAAAAGACCAAATGGTAACCACAAAAGCACTTGAAGATAGTATAAAACTTGCACAAGATCTTGGAAATCAAGCAATCGAGGCAATCAGTAGTGAAAATAACGAAGATCTTCAAATGATCATGAGTGCAATGATAAACAGGGAGTTCTAGTCAAACTATATGGAATATCTTGTAATAAGCTTTACGCATAAAAACACCGATATCTCTACAAGAGAAAAGTTGGCATTTAATAATGACCTTGAAAAAGAGAAGTTTTTAGAAAATATCATAACTCACGAATGTGTAAATGAAGCAATTCTGCTATCTACATGTAATAGAATAGAGGTGATAATAAGTACTTCATGTACAAAAACTGCATCTAAATATATACTTGGAAAACTCTCAAATCACTCAACATTATTAGTAAGAGAGCTTACAAATAGAGCTGATATATATGAAAATGAAGGAGCAGTACACCATATATTTACTGTTGCTTCATCTTTAGACAGCTTGGTTGTTGGTGAGACACAAATAGCAGGTCAGTTAAAAGATGCGTTTAAATTCTCACTTGATAAAAAATTTGCAGCTACTAAACTTTCAAGAGTTTTACACTATGCTTTTAAATGTGCAGCAAGAGTAAGAAATGCAACACAGCTTGGAAGTGGCTCAGTTTCAGTAGCATCAGCAGCAGTTGCACAGGCAAAAGAGCTTTATAAAGATACGGATGGTGTAAAAGCTTTGGTAATAGGTGCAGGTGAGATGAGTGAGCTAGCTTGTAGACACCTTTTAAAATCAGGATTCAATGTAGTTATATGTACAAGAAATATCAAAAAAGCAAGAGTTTTAGCTCATAGTATAGTAGCAGATGGAAATGGAAATGAATACTCTCATGACCAAATAGAGGTAAAACCTTATGAGGAGTTAGAGTCACTTCTAAACTCTATGAGACTTATGATCACAGCAACTTCTGCACCATATGCTATCATAAAAAAAGAGATGCTAAAACCTTACGGAAAAACACGAAACTGGTTTGATATAGCACTTCCAAGAGATATAGAAGAGTTTACTTATAATGATCTTAATATTTATAGTGTAGATGATCTTCAGTGTATAGTAAATGAAACTATGGAACTAAGAGCCAATCAAGCAAAAGAGGCTTACCATATAGTAAGTATAACTACTACGGAGTTTTTCTCTTGGCTTAAAACTTTAAATGTAGAGCCTATTATAAAAGATATCCATTTAAAAGCACAAGATATAATAGAACAAAGAGTTCAACAAGCTATTAAGAAAAGATTTATAAGAAGTGAAGATAGTGAAAATATACAAAAACTTTGTCAAAGTGTGATGGCTGAGTTTTTACATAACCCTACAGTAACTTTAAGAGAGTCCTCAAAATCTGTGGATGGTGATGAGATGCTTGATATGATTAAAGAGCTATTTGATATAGAGGAAAAATAGAACTATTTTCTTATACTAGTAGCCGTTAAAAATATATAATCTTTTCCTGTGATGGTTACTCTAAACTTTTTTTGCTGTAGATATTTTTTACAAAATTGTACATCTTTGTATAGTATAGACATCTCTGAAAAGTTATAGTTTGGTGGAACTGC
>JAYEKV010000054.1:0-24859 GCA_034716855.1 Campylobacterota bacterium
TAGAAGAAAACCCTCAAGAGAAGAGATAGAAACACATGAAGCTCTTTATAGAGAATGGAAAAGAGCAGAATAACATATTTTATCAACTTTAAAGTAATTTGAAAATATAATATGTAAAATTAATAAAATTTTGTTATTGAATATTTTGAGATAAAAGGGCATGATGCCCTTTTTTTGGTTAGACTAGTTTTTTACAATCTCGTCAAGTGTGATATAGTCACCAACTCTACCTGTCATAGGCTCTGAGTCTGTGTGTACCGGAAGAGTTTTAGTTCCAGGCTCCCATCCTGCTGGACATACTTCACCAGTTTTTGTAGCGTGTTGCCAAGCTTTTACTTGTCTTAGGAATTCATTTACATTTCTTCCAACCATTGGTGCTTGTACTTCTTGAGCTACACAAATACCTTCTGGATTAAATAAGAATCTACCTCTTAGTGCAAGTCCGGCTTCTTCTATCATAACACCAAAATCTCTTGTAACATCACCTTTTGGATCTGCACCCATCATAAGTTGTAAACCTTCTAAAATAGGCTCAGTTTCAGCAAATCTTTTGTGAGAGAATTTTGTATCTGTAGAAACAGCCAAGATCTCAACACCAAGTTCATCAAATTCTGGTTTTTTTGCATTCATAGCAGCTATCTCAGTAGGACATACAAATGTAAAATCTGCAGGATAGAAACATACCACAGTCCACTTTCCATAATAATCTTCACTTTTTACTTCAGTATAGTGACCGCTAGCAGCATCGTATGCTTCCATCTTAAATTCAGGCATTCTTCTATTTACCATTGTTGAGCTCATCTTTTTTATTTCCTTTATATTATCATTAGTAGTTTGTATCTGTTCAGAGTCTTTAATCTCTTTTACTCCAGTATCGCAACCCATCTTTACCCCTTTGAATAAGTTGCTCTATTGTATCTAAAGGATAAAAATTATCCTTTATTGATATTTGTTAAATTATTTATTTAAAATTATTATAAGAATCAGAAACTTTTATTAATAAACCTATTAAATAAACAAAACTTAATAATATTTTAGATAAAATCCCGATTCATAACTAATAGATACAAAAAGATCAATTAGTAAATTAAAATTCAAGGACACAAAATGTTACAAGGTATACTTAGAGATAGTATCGCAAAACAATCTACAAAATCGTTAAGACGAGATGGTTATCTAATTGCCAACATTTACGGAAAAGGTATGGAAAACGTAAATGCTGCTTTTAAATTAAACGACTACATTAGAGCTTTAAAAGCTAAAGAAACAATCGCATTTGATATTGAAGTTTCTGGAACTACTTATAAAGTTGTTGTAAAAGAGTACCAAACTGATCCTATTACATCTACTCCTATTCATGTTGACCTTATGGTTGCATTACCAGGTGCAAGAACTATATATTCTGTTCCAGTTACAACTGAAGGTACTGCAAAAGGTATTAAGAACAAAGGTCTTTTATTCTTCCATAGAAAAAGAATTGATGTTAAATGTACAATTGAAAACTTACCAGAGTCTTTCCACTTTGATGTATCTGATCTTGACAATGGTGATAACTACCTAGTAAGAGATCTTAAATTACCAGAAGGTGTTGACTGTTACTTAGACCCAAGAGTACCAGTTGTTGGTATTATCAAAGCTAAGTAATTTTAGATAAAGATTCTACACATATGTATTTAATCGCGGGTCTTGGTAATCCAGGTGATAAATACAAAAACACAAGACACAATATAGGCTTTTTAGTTATCGATGAGATAACTAAAAGCCTAGACACTACAAACATAACAAACAATAATTTTCAATCAATCACAAAAAAATACAGAACAAATATATATTCAAAACCACAGACATTTATGAATGCTTCAGGTGAATCAATTGTAAGTATCGCGGATTATTATGATATTGCCAATGAAAATATTATAATAATACACGATGATCTTGATCTTCCTTTTGGAACAGTCAAGTTTAAGTTAGGTGGTGGTCACGGTGGGCATAATGGACTTAGATCAATAGACTCGCATATAGGAAATGATTATATACGAGTAAGAGTTGGTATAGGAAAGCCTCAAAATAAAGCTGATGTTGCCAATTATGTTCTAAGTGATTTTACAAAAGAGGAATTTGATAAACTTGAAGGTATAATACAACACTGCATTAAAGCAATAGATGCCTTGCAAAAATTATCCCTAACGGAAGTTAAGTCATCATATACGCTTAAACTATAAGGTTGTAAATTTTGAGTATATTAACAAAATATCTTATAAAAAAGTATTTAAAATATTTTTTTATTATTTTACTATCATTAGAGATATTTTTTATAGGTATAGATTTTTTACAAAATATTAAAAAACTGCCAGATTCTGCAAACTTACAACTTTTATATATCTTTTATAACGGTTTTTTTACATTTACTATAACTTTGCCTTTGTCTTTAGTTTTTGCCTGGATAGTTACACTTACTATATTTATTAGGAATAATGAGTTGGTTAGTTTTTATTCTCTAGGTATCTCAAAGCTTAGAATCTTGACACCAATTGTTTTTGTTTCACTGTTTTTTACCGTTACTTTAATAGGACTTCAGTCAACACCTCTTGCTTATTCTTATGAAGAGAAAAGTAAGATACTTGACAACAGATACTTTGTAAGTGAACAGTCAAATATCTTTTTAAAATATAATGAATATTTTGTATATTTTAAAAAGCTATATCCATTAGAGAAAAAGGCAGAGGGTGTTCGTATCTTTAAAACAAAGAACAATGATATTGTACAAACAGTAATAGGTGAAAAGGCATATTATCAAAACAATAAATGGTATGTAGTAAACACAACTATAACAAAAAAACCTCTAAATATTGACTGGAGTGAATCAAAACTTGATGTATCTTATGAGAAATTTTTATATACCCTAGAGGGCTTTGAACCTAAGATAATAAATAATGTATACAAAGCAAAAGTTCAATTTTCTATTATAGATGCAATATATACGATTCTTTTACTGGATGATCAGGGACTTAATACGAATAAAATAAGGTCTATACTTTATTCACAACTATTTATTCCTTTGTTTGTGTTGCCTCTTTTGGTACTTGTGTATCTATTTACAAGTGCAAGTAGTAGATTTTTTAATACAGCAACATATGTAACTGCATCAGTGTTTTTCACACTTATGATATGGGGTGCTTTATTTCTTCTGCAGAAACTTGCCTTTGGTAATGTTTTATTTGCAGAGGTGGCTATTTTGTTACCGCTATGTATCTTATTTATTCTAACATTCTATATATATAAAATAAAAGCGGAATAATTAATATGAATACAAAGATAAAAGCCTACGGCATAGCAATTTACAAATATGAAAAAGATATTTTAAAAATACTTTTATGCAAGTCTGTTTCTAGTAAAGAGAGATGGGGATTTTTAAAAGGTGTTCAAGAAAAAGATGAAACCAAAGCAGAAACTGCCATAAGAGAGCTATATGAAGAGAGTAGTATATCTGTAAAGTATGAACATTTAGAAAAGTACTTCGAGCAAGAGAATGAAGATAAAGATATAGGAATATATTTAGTTAATTATGACAACATCACAAAGTACAATCATTACTTTGAAGATAATAAACTTCTTAATCACCATCTCTCATGGGAAAATTCAGATGTTGAGTTTTTCACTCTTGATGATATCCCAAAAATCAAGAAGAAACAAAAAAGTATAATGAAAAAAATAATAGAGCACTTTAAAAAGATATAATGAATATATCTTTTTAAGAGTTTAGTTCACTTAGATCTTTAAGTGTACTTATATTAGCGGCAAGTTTATTATTAACCTCTAAGAATTCAAGCTTTGGAATACTATCTGCAACTACCCCTGCACCAGCTTGGAAGACAACTGTATCATCTTTTATAAGAGTAGTTCTTATTGTTATAGCACTATCCATATTCCCATCAAAGCCAAAGTAAGCGATACTTCCACTGTAGAAACCTCTTTTAAGCTGTTCAAACTGTGCGATAAGCTCCATAGCTCTTATCTTTGGAGCTCCTGTCATGGTACCTGCTGTAAATGTGGAAGCAAATAGGTCGAACATATCATACTTTTCATCCAGATTGGCTTCTACATCACTTACAAGATGCATAACATGTGAGTATTTTTCAACTCTCATTTTATCAGTTACCTCTACTGTTCCGGCACATGCAACACGACCAACATCATTTCTACCAAGATCAATAAGCATAACATGCTCTGCAACCTCTTTAGGATCATTTATTAGCTCGTGTTCCATCTCCTGATCTTTTGCTAGGGTATTACCTCTTTTTCTTGTACCTGCAATTGGTCTAAGAAGTATTCTGTTGTCTGTAAGTCTTACCATAACTTCAGGTGAACTTCCAGCTATACAAAAATCCTCATATTCAAGTAAAAATAGATATGGACTTGGATTTTTGGATCGTAGCATCCTATAAAAACTTAAATTGTCAAGTTTTGCTTTTTGTGTATATCTATTTGTCATAAGTATCTGAAAAACATCACCGCTTCTTATCATCTCTTTTGATTTGGCGATCATATCAAAAAACTTTTCTTTAGTATGAGAAAAGCTTCCTTCACCTAAAAGCTCTGCTTTTTTAAGCGGTGTATATTCAAATTTTTCTTTTAGTCTGTTTTCTATAGTTTCTAAGTGATCTTTCATAGAACCCATAGATGTAACTATAGTTAGTTTTGAACTTTTATGTGAATACACAAGAACAATTTTGGGTCTTATAAGATCACAATCGGCTATATTTATCTCATCTTCTAGGTCTTTCATGGATTCTTCAAGTTTGGGTTCAAAAGTAGATACCATATCGTAGCCCATATTTCCAATAAAACCATCAATTAGACCAATACCAAGTTCATCACCTTTTTGTTTGTATAGTGACCGATCAATGTTTTTATAATATGCTTTTAAGAAGTTAAAAGGGTTTTTATCAATTTCTGTAACAATACCTTTTTCATTTTTATAAAAACTTTGTGAATTTTTATGCCAAACTCTTTCTCTATCACCTATAAAAATATAACTAAAGTTACCATCATCACTGTTTACCACTGATTCAAAAAGAAAAGTTATTTCATCATTAAAAAGATCTTTTACCTTCTTATAAATTGATACTGGTGTAAATTCGTCTAAAAATAATGTTTTATTATAAAATTCCATATTATCGCTTTTTAAAATTTTAATATATATGCATTTGGATTTTTAAAATCTTTTTTGATCTTATCAATTCTTTGCATTGCAGTTTTCTTACTTGGATATGCACCTATTAATACTTTGTTGTATTTTTTACCTTTTATTATTGTTGAATAAACTGTGTAGTTATAGCCTTTTTTGTTTATAGAAGATAAAAAACTGTCACTTGGTATTTTAGTGTAAGCACCTATTTGTACATAGTAACCTAAAGGTTTTGCAGTGCTTTTTTGTGTAAAGTTTGTCTCAGTAGGAGCAGGAAGTTGTGAAACTTTCTTTTGTACCGGTTTTATAACATCAGGAAATTTAGCTTTTTCAATTGTTTTTGTAACTTCCTGTTTAACTGTTTTTATTGCCTCTTTTTTCTCTATCTCAAATAGGTCTTTTTTCAACTCTTTAGGTTGTGGTTTTTTCTCTATCTTAACAGGAAGAGGTTCTTTAATAGGTGTCGGAGGAAGTATGATGTCTTTTGGTTCAGGTTCTTTTACATCAGGCATATCTATATCACTTGGGACACTGATATTTTTTGAGATCACCTTTTCGTACTCTTCTTTGGTATCTATTTTATCTAGTAGTTTGTCTTTATCTATCTCTTGTGTTTTTTCTACTTGAGTATCAAGTTGTTTCTCTTCATCACTGTTTGATACAATTCTTATAACAAAAATTGTAACAATAAAAAGCAAGATAAGAGCAAAACCTAAAACAATATATTTCTTTTTATTTTTATTGTTTTTATCAGGGTTTAGCATAATATCCTGAAGTTGGTTTATTGTAGATTCATTATCACTTGAGAGATCTACATAAGCAGAATCATTATCTATGTTTTCATCAGCATCATCTTTAAAAAATGGGTCTCTTTTGCTATCATCAAGTTTTTTTTGTTCTTTTTCAAGCTTCATTTTATCTTTTTCTATACCGACATTTCTTAAAAATTCTTTTCCGTCCACTTCCATAATGATCCCCTTTATACTTTATGTAGTTGTCTTATTAGTATGTAGATTTAGTGTATATTACAAAATTCTTTGCTAATTCTTCTAACTCTTTATTAACAGATGCTTGGAGCTGCGTATTATTAATATCGTCAAGTACATCAGCAATTTTATTTGCAATTAGTTCAAACTCTGCTACACCCATACCTCTAGCAGTAAGTGCAGGTGATCCAACTCTAATACCAGAAGTTACAAATGGACTTCTTGTCTCACCTGGAACTGTGTTCTTATTTATAGTGATACCAGCATTACCAAGTGCTGCATCTGCATCTTTACCTGAGAAATCTTTATTTAAGAATGAAACTAATACTAAGTGGTTATCAGTACCATCAGATACAAGATCATAACCTCTTTTAACTAGAACTTCTCCAAGAACTTTTGCATTTGCTTTTACTTGTTTTGCATAAGTTATCCATTCTGGCTTTAAGATCTCACCAAATGCAACAGCTTTTGCAGCAATTACATGTACAAGTGGTCCACCTTGAAGACCTGGGAAGATTGCTGAGTTTAATTTCTTAGCTATATCTTCGTCATTACACATAATCATACCACCTCTTGGACCTCTTAAAGTCTTGTGAGTAGTAGTTGTAACAACATCAGCATAAGGGAATGGAGACATATGCTCACCAGCAGCAACTAAACCGGCAATGTGTGCAATATCTGCAAATAAAATAGCACCACAAGCATCTGCAATCTCTCTGAATTTAGAAAAATCAATCTCTCTTGCGTATGCAGAAGCACCACAAACGATGATCTTTGGTTGAGTGATCATAGCTATATCCATAACTCTATCGTAGTTGATTCTTCCATCCATCTCTACACCGTAGTAGAATGCGTGGTAGTTCTTACCTGAAAATGACGGTTTTGAACCGTGAGTTAAGTGTCCACCGTGAGATAAGTCCATACCAAGGATCTTATCACCGGCTTTTAATAGTGCTGCATAAACTGCACCATTTGCTTGAGAACCTGAGTGTGGTTGTACATTTGCGTAGTTACATCCAAAGATCTCACAAGCTCTATCAATAGCTAATTGTTCAACTTTATCAGCAAATTCACATCCACCATAATATCTTTTATTTGGATAACCTTCAGCATATTTGTTAGTGAAAACTGATCCCATAGCTTCCATTACAGCTGGACTTGTAAAGTTTTCAGATGCGATCATCTCTAGGTGGTTAGTTTGTCTTTCTAACTCTTGTTCACATATCTCAAATACTTCTTTATCCGCTGTTGCTAAATTATCATTGCTTAAAAAACTCATTTTTCTTCCTTTATTAAATTTATTTTGTTTTATTTTTTTTGTTCATCATTTTCTGCATGAAGGTCAATCTCTGTTGAAATTGGTTTCATTGCAGGGAATAAAAGTACATCTCTGATACTGTGTTCATTTGTTAACATCATTACAAGTCTGTCTATACCTATACCTTGACCAGCTGTTGGTGCCATACCGTAAGATAGTGCATTTACAAAGTCTGCATCCATCTCATGTGCTTCATCATCACCATGATCTTTTGCTGCCATCTGACCCTCAAATCTTTCTAATTGATCAAGCGGGTCATTAAGTTCTGAGAAGGCATTTGCTATCTCTTTACCAGCTATGAAAAGTTCAAATCTATCTGTTAAGTGTGTTTTTTCATCACTTCTTCTTGCTAGTGGAGATATCTCTACAGGGTACTCTGTGATAAATGTTGGGTTGATAAGTTTTGCTTCAACATACTCATCAAACAGTTCCCCTTGCAGTTGACCTAAGTTAAGGTTAGGTTTTACAGGTACTTCATTTTCTTTTAAATATGCATAGATCTTATCTTTATCTTCAGTTACATCTGCTGGAACTCCACCTATATCCGTAAGTGACTGGATAAGTGGTATCTCTGTAAAATCAGAGAAATCAACTTCAAGGTCACCGTAAGGTAAAATTGTAGGAAGATTAAGATGATCAAAAAGGTATTCAAAATACTCTTTTGTAATTGTGATCAGGTCTTTATATGTTTTATAAGCCCAGTAAAACTCTATAGATGTAAATTCTGGGTTGTGTGTTGCATCCATACCTTCATTTCTAAAGTTTCTGTTTATCTCAAATACAGCTTCAAATCCACCGACAATTAATCTTTTTAGATATAACTCAGGTGCGATTCTTAAGAATCTATCAACACCTAAAGCATTGTGGTGTGTAGTAAACGGCTTAGCATTTGCTCCACCTGCTATTGGGTGCATCATAGGAGTTTCTACTTCCAAGAAACCTTTATCTTCAAAAAATCTTCTAGTTAGACTGATAACTTTTGATCTGATGTGGAAAGTTTTCTTAACTTCAGAGTTCATAATAAGGTCAAGGTATCTTTGTCTGTATCTTAACTCTTTATCGGCAAGACCGTGGTACTTCTCAGGAAGCGGGCTGATAGCTTTTGTAAGGATTTTAATATTATTAGCATGAAGTGATAGCTCACCTTTACCTGTAACAAATGGATAACCTTCAACTTCAACTATATCACCAACCTCAAACATCTTTTTAAATGTTTCATTGTAGAAACCTTCAGGAAGGTTGTCTCTTGCTACATATATTTGTAAAATACCGCTTTCATCTTCTATTTTAATAAAGCTGGCTTTCCCCATAAGTCTGAAGAATTTTATTCTTCCTGCAACTACATAAACCCTTTTTTCATCTCTTTTATCTTCTAATTGGTCTATATCACTGTTAACATTTAAATACTTTTCAATAGTAGTATTTCTTTTTGATTCATTACAGTATGGATTTATACCGCTTTGTCTTAGTTTTTCTGCTTTTTCAATTCTTTGTTGTATATATCTATTTTCAAACAATTTGTTTATCCCTTTCTAGTTAGTTTCATTTTCTTGACATTTGTCACATATACCGTAAAGCTGCATATTATGATCTGTTATTTTAAAGCCGTTTTTCAGTGCAATCTGCTCTTGTTTTTTTTCTATCTCTTCATCAAAGAACTCAACAATTTTTCCACATTCTGTACATATAATATGATCATGATGTGAAGAGTCATTACTTTCATATTTTTTACCATCTTTTCCAAAAGAGATAGATGTAATAAGTTCAACCTCTTCAAGAAAGTTCAAGGTTCTGTAAACCGTAGCTATACCGATATTTAGATCAGGGTATTTCTCTTTTACAACCTCATGTACCTCTTCAGCACTTAAGTGTTCATCAAGTGCAAGAAGTATTTGAAGTATCACGGCTCTTTGCTCTGTGTATTTCATACCCTTGTCTTTGAGAACAGTTTTTAATTCTTCAAGTGCGTTATTTTGTCTGCTCAACTGTTGTTTCCTCTAGTTGTTTTTTTAGTTCTAGTGCTTTTTTTTCAAGTTCTTCATTTGAAGTCTCTTTTTTTACTGTATCTTCTAACTCTTTTACCGCAATATCAGTTAATGTTTTTTTAGTAGCATTAACTGCATTATTTATAGTAGTAGATACCTCTTTTTGTATACCGGAGGTATCAAGTTTTATGATATATCCACCAGTATCTTTTAAAATAGGGAAAACAATACTGCCTTTTAATTTTGGCTTTAGGTTATCATTTACCATTTTTACTTGTGATACAGCGTAAGCTATTATGGAGAATAGTAGAAATATTTTACCCGCTCCAAATATAAAACCAAGTATTCTGTCAAAAAAACCAAGGCCGCTTAGAGTAAATACATGAGATAAGATTTTACCTAAAGAAAAAGCAGCTATCCAAAATACAGCAAGTGAAGCAACAAACCCTACTAAAAGTATAGTGTTGTCATTGGACATCGGTATCATACCATTGATAAAATAACCAACTTCTTTTGCTATTCTTGATGCTATAAATACACCACCAACTATACCAACAAGGGCAAAAAACTCTTTTGTAAAACCTCTAAACAATCCTTTTAATCCAAGTATTGTTATTAAAGTTACTACAACCAGATCAAATACATTAATATTATCCAATTAAAATCCTAAAATAATTTTGTTATTTAGGTGCTATTATATCTTTTTTTAGATAAAATTGTGTTTATGATAAAAAGATATGAAACAAAAAAGATATTTGTAGGTGATGTTGCAGTAGGTGGTGATGCACCTATTAGCGTACAATCTATGACCTACAGCAAAACATGTGATGTTGATGCTACTGTAGAACAGATAAAAAGACTCCATTTTGCAGGTGCAGATATAGTAAGAGTGGCAGTACCTGATATGGAAGCTGCAAATGCCTTAAAAGCCATAAAAGAACAAACGACTTTACCTTTGGTTGCTGATATTCATTTTAACTATAAGTTAGCTTTAAAAGCAGCGGAGGTTGTTGATTGTATTAGGTTCAACCCTGGCAATATCAATGAAAAAAATAAGATCAAAGAGATAGTACAAGCTTGTAAGCAAAGAGATTTACCGGTTCGTATAGGTGTAAACTGCGGAAGTTTGGAAAGTCAGTTTGAAGATAAATACGGACAAACGGCAAAAGGTATGGTGGAGTCCGCACTGTACAATATAAAGTATTTGGAAGATCTTGATTTTACGGATATCAAGGTTTCTTTAAAAGCCAGTGATGTGCAAAGAACGGTAGAAGCATACAGGATGTTAAGACCTTATAACAACTATCCGTTTCATTTAGGTGTGACAGAAGCAGGAACGCAGTTTCACTCTACTGTAAAATCTTCAATTGCACTTGGTGCATTATTGCTTGACGGTATAGGTGACACTTTAAGAGTATCCATGACAGGTGAACTTGAAAAAGAGATAGAAGTTGGAAAAGCTATACTAAAAGATGCAGGTATAGCAAAAGATGGACTGAACATAATTTCATGTCCAACCTGCGGAAGAATAGAAGCTGATCTTGTAAGTGCAGTGGCAGAAGTTGAAGAGGCTACAAAACATATAAAAACACCTTTAAATGTATCTGTAATGGGATGTGTTGTAAACGCCATAGGTGAAGCAAAAAGTGCCGATGTTGCAATTGCCTACGGAAAAGGAAGCGGTCTTATTATAAAAAAAGGTGAAGTTATAGAGAAACTTCCTACAAATAAACTTCTTGACAGATTCTTACAAGAAGTTGAGGCTGAGGCTAAAAAACAATTAAATTAATAATAAAGTGGCATTTAGATATAATGCTATAAAATCATAGTTATAAGGTGAGTTAAATGAGTTCATATAAATTAGTATCAGGAACTGCAAATCCAGAGTTTTCTAAAAAAGTAGCTGACTTTTTAGGTGAAGAGATAGCAGAGGTTACAGTAAATAGATTTAGTGACGGTGAGATAAATGTAAACATTACACAGTCTGTAAGAGGGCAAGATGTATTTATCATCCAACCTACTTGTGCACCGGCAAATGACAACTTAATGGAGCTTTTAATCATTGTAGATGCTTTAAAAAGAAGTAGTGCAGGAACTATCAATGCTGTTATACCATACTTTGGATATGCAAGACAAGATAGAAAAGCAGCTCCTAGAGTTCCTATCTCTGCAAAGCTTGTGGCTGATATGTTAGAAACAGCAGGAGTTCAAAGAGTTATCACTATAGACCTTCATGCGTCACAGATCCAAGGATTCTTTAATATCCCTGTAGATCATTTAGTTGGAGCTTCACTATTTGTAGAGTATATCCAAAACAAAAACCTTAAAAATCCTATCATAGCTTCTCCAGATGTTGGTGGAGTTGCTCGAGCTAGAACTTATGCTGAAAAATTAGGATATGATCTTGTTATCGTTGATAAAAAAAGAGAAAAAGCAAATGTATCTGAAGTTATGAATATCATAGGTGAGGTTGAGGGTAGAGATGTTATTATCCTTGATGATATGGTAGATACTGCAGGTACATTAACAAAAGCTGCTGATGTATTAAAAGCAAGAGGTGCAACTAGTGTTATGGCTTGTTGTACTCACGGTGTATTAAGCGGTCCTGCATTTGACAGAATCTCAAACAGTAGTTTAGACGAGCTTGTTATAACTGATACTATCCCTCAAAAAGATCATGATAAGATCACGGTACTTACAGCTTCAGAGATAACTGCAAAAACTATAAAAAGAATATATACAAACGAATCTATTCAAAGTATATTTATATAAACAGTAAACAACTGTAAGTATAAAGGGACTCATTAGTTTGAGTCCCTTTTTTTATGTAAAATACAATAATATATTATTTAACTTCAATATGGCATAATAGTTATAATATTAAGTAGGAAATCCGTATGTTGAATCTTTCCATAAAATTTGGTCTCATATCATCTATTTTAGCCCTTATTCTAATAGGGAGTACTACATACAATATATCTCAAGAACAACTTGCAAAGATAGAGAAAAAATATGGACCAAGAGCAAAGAAAAGAGTTCTTATGTGGGACAAGATGCTTCTAAATGCAAAAAACAAATCAACATTAAAAAAACTAAAAATAGTAAATGACTTTTTTAATCAGATAAGATATAAAAGAGATCATATTCACTGGAAGAAAAAAGACTACTGGGCAAGCCCTTTTGAGTTTATGGGCTCAGGTGCGGGGGATTGTGAAGATTATGCTATTGCCAAATATTTTGCATTAAGACAGCTTGGCGTACCGGATGAAAAATTAAAAATAACATATGTAAAACTTACACAAAGAAAAACAAAATATGAGGAAGCTCATATGGTGCTGAACTATTATCATAAACCTGACCGAGTACCTATAGTACTTGACAATGTAAATAAAAAACTAAAACTTGCCACTGCAAGAAAAGATCTAAAGCCTGTGTACAGTTTCAATGCTGTTGGTTTATGGAAAGCTCAAAATAAGGGTAGAACCAACCAAAAGGTCGGTGCAAACAATCTAAAGAACTGGCAATCTTTAATGCAAAGAATTTAGAGATGTTTTTAATAATCAAAGGAGTTAGTTATGTCAATGTCTAAACAACTTTTTATCATAATATCGTTCATATTTTTTATGATCTTTACAGGTAATTTTTTTATAAGTGTTAACAATACAAAAGAGTATTTGGAAACAGAATCCATAACAAAAGCACAAGACACTGCAACAAGTCTTGGGATGAGCTTGAAACCTTTTATGAAAGATAAAAGTGATCCAGAGATAATCTCTATCATAAAAGCAATAGCAAATAGAGGCTTTTACAAAGAGATAAGAGTTGAGGATGTAAGCTTTGGTTTTAATGACAGCCACCTTATAGATAATGCAAAAGAATATTTATTAGATCAAAGTTGGAGTATCTCAAACATTAAAATAGATAAAGAGTTAGGTGAAATAAGTACAAGAAAGCTTGATGATGAGATTACAAATGAACTGGCACTACTTGAGGGTGATGAGATACAACTTAGTGATGAACAAAGTATCAACAACACTTATTTATTTAATCCAAGCAGTAAATTTAAAGACGGTGACAGTATTAAAATACAATTTACAGCATCACAAAATAAAGATGATAAGATAGTTAATACCTTTTCTGAATTAAGAATTTCAAAAATAATTGCTAAAGAGTATAGGGCTGAGAAATTTGAGTATGTTCCACAGTGGTTTATAGATATGATACCTTTAAATATGCCTGAGATGAAAAGTGAGATCAGTGACGGCTGGAATACAACTGCCGTTATTTTTGTAAGTGCTAATGCTGGTGAAGCTTATGCAAAACTTTATGAACAGTCGAAAAGTGCTGCACTGTATGCGACATTTGCTTTTATCATATCTATATTGATGCTTATTGTCTTTTTAAAATTTATCTTACTTCCATTAAAAGAGATAGAAACACTTGCTTTTTCAATAGCCGAAGGGAAGTTTGGTATCATTAAAAAGATACCTTGGACAACTGAGCTTAAAAATGTATCATACGCTATGAATAATATGTCCGGGAAAATTGAGGGTGTTATAAGAAAACTAAACAAAAATCTTGAAGAAGCAACAAAACAGCTATCACTGGATCCATTGACTGGATTGCAGTTAAAACAAAGTTTTCAAACACATATGAAAGATGTTTTTATATCAAAAAAACAAGCTTTTATTTTTATAGTAAAAGTAGATGATCTTGGAAAATTTGCAAAAATTCGTACAAATAAAGAAGTTGATATATTTTTGGTAAAATTTGCAGATATTTTGAAGAACCTGTCATCTAATATTACTGCATATCGTTTCTTTGGATCAGAGTTTGCATTGATCGCTGAAGATATAGATAAAAAACAGCTTGAAGAAATAGTAGTTAGATTAAAAGAGAAGATCAATGAACTTGCAAAAAGCATGGATCAAGATGATATAGCACATATAGGGGTTACACCTTTTAATCATATATCAACTATACCTCAAATGGTATCTGCTGCATGTGAAGCATATGAAAAATCAAAGTTAATAGGTAAAAATGAAATTTATATAAGAGATGAAAGTGATATATCAAGAGACGAGAAGCAGTGGAGAGATATTATCTTTGATATAGTAAATAGTGGAAATTTCGATGTTGAATATATCAATAAAGCATATTGTTTTAAAAGTAAAGAACAAGATAATATTTTAATGGAAGAAGCCTTTACTCATGTAAAAGAGAACAATGGTGATTCGATACCTATAGGTACTTTTGTAGCAGTTGCAGAGAAATATGATAAAATTATAGAATTTGACAAAGCTGTAATAGAAAAAGTCATATCACATATAAAAACTAAACAGATCAAGCATAGTATATCTATAAATCTATCGTTGGATTCAGTTGTTGACCATGGCTTTAAAGTATGGCTTAAAGAAAGAATTTCTCAAGATAAGAACATATCCTCATTACTTGTATTTAGTGTAACTTCGTATGCAGTTGCTAAAAAGATGGAACAGTTCAAAGAGTTTATTGAATATGTTCACAGTAGCGGGGCTAAAGTTATTATAAAAAGATTTGAAAGCAAGTTCATCTCTTTAGAACATATAAAAGATTTTAAAATAGATTATATTAGACTTGCACGAGATTATACTGAAGGTATACATAAAGAAGCAGGAAAGAAAAACTTTGTTGAGTCTATGAAGGAGATCTGTGATCTTTTAGGTATCAAGCTTTATGCTGAAAATATAAAAGATAGTGCAGACTTTAATATAGTAAAACAAATAGGACTATATGGTACAAGCAGGTAACTTTATAAATATAACTTTGATATAATTTCGAAAAACTAGGTTGTATATGAAAAAATATATATTATTTGACAATGACGGTGTTTTGGTAGAAACAGAGATTTGGTATTATGAAGCAAGTAAAAGAGCATTGAAAGAGTTTTTTGATGTAAAGATACAGTTTGATGATTATATGGATATTATGACTGCAGGCAATGGTGTATGGATTGCTGCAAAAGGTGCAGCACAAGATAAAATAGATATTGCAAGAGATCAAAGAGATGTATACTATCAAGAGTATTTAAGAACAGAAGATACAACTATAGATAATGTTCATGATGTACTGAATGAACTTGCAAAAAAATACAAAATGGGTATCGTTACAACATCAAGAAGAGTAGATTTTGAGATAATACACAACAATAGAGGTATTACCGATTTTATGGATTTTGTTTTGTGTGTAGGTGAGTATACTCGAGCAAAACCACACCCTGATCCATACTTAAAAGGTTTGGAGATCTTTAAAGCTCAAAAGCAGGAAGCTTTAGTGGTTGAAGATTCACAAAGAGGACTTATCTCTGCAAATAGAGCAGGTATAGATTGTGCCATAGTTCATAATGAGTTTACAAAAACACAAAACTTTTCTACTGCACAGCATAAGATCGATTCCCTTGATGCACTTTTAGGTATTTTATAAAAATTGCACTCACATATGCAATTGGCTATTTTTTTCTATATTTTGTAAGAAATACTAAATGATATAACAGGAGTGTTATATTGTGGCTTTTATAGATATATTCACTTTTCATATCTATTGTAGTGTTTTTGACCCAAGGGTCGTGGTATTAAACCTAGCTTAGAATAAAAAAAGGGAAAGGACAAAAGCCCTTCCCCTTTTAAATTCACAACAATTGTGTACTTAATTATCCTACATAAACTCTAGTTGAGTCAAGGAAAGATAACATGATAGTTACAACTGCAGTGATTCCCATAAGAACCCAAATTACTTTATACATCATTATATCCTTATTTGTTGATCCACATTTTGTGGTTTTCTGGACTGTTCATCTTCAATGCATGAAGATCTTGATTGATCTCATAGTAGTTTTCAGCATTAGCACTTTGAACTGCAATAGCATTGATTGTTAAAATTGCAAGAATACTTAGTAGCAACACTGTAGCTGCTAAATAACCTGTAACACCATGTATAAAACTAAATACTCCTCTTTCAGAGTCGTTCATTTGTGTATTTCCAGCCATATTACTCTCCTAAACTTCTGATATAACTTGCAGCAGCTTTTACTTGAGTATCACTTAACATACCTTCAAAGCTTGGCATTGCACCAATGTTACCTTTTTTACCATGTTTTAACACATTAGTAACTATAGTATCATCATATGACGCTAAGTTAGGTGCCATTCCACCCATACCTTTACCATCTACACCGTGACAAGAAGCACAAGCAGCAGCAAATACATCAGCACCTGCACCAGTCATACCATTTGCAACATAATTAGATACAGCATTGATCTCAGCATCTGATACAGGCATACCTGTATTCATATTAATAAGACCATTTCTATCAGGCATAACACCCATAGCATAACCTAAGTTACCTGCAGGATTAGACCCTATTGCAGCAGAACCTCTGTTCACTACATCTTTAACTTGAGATGCAGCCATTCTTTTTGTTAAGTCTTGTGCTTTACCAGAAATACCTTCAGCATCAACACCGTGACAAGGAGCACACTGTACTAAGAATACAGACTCACCCATTGCAACTTTGTCTGACTCTGCAATATTTGACCATTTAGATTCAAATTTTGCTTGATATTCTAATACCTCTTCATTGTACTGACCAATTTGAGAGAATTGATTTGTTGGATAACCAACAAAGAAATACCATAACTGCCATACCATAGTTGCGATAAACATCATACCCCAACCAACTGGAATATCGTTTTTATACTCACCGATACCGTCCCAGTTTTCTTCAGCTAATTCACCACCAGCTGTATCATTTTTAATTTGATTAACATACTTAAGTGCAACAAATACCGTAATAACGATAATCGCAATACCACCAAGCATTGTAAGGTCATTTATATAATCCTCACCAAGCTGAAACGAGTCACCTGCCATAAAGTAGGTTCCTGCCATCAATGCTACGATAAGAATAATACCACCTATTACCATAGATTTCATACTACCTATCTCCTTTTTATTTATTTTCTTAAAGCTCTAAGCTTTATTAAATTGACACAAAAGATTATGACTTTTTATCGTCTTTATCTTCTTCATCATCTTTTTTTCTATCCTCTAAAGGTTTTGACTCAATACTATCATCGAGAACCAAGTCAGAGTAACTTTCAAAGTCTCTCTCACCTGTTTTGTCCCTTTTGTATATAGAGTATGCATAGCCGTAAAAAACTATGAATACGACTGCAAGTAGAAAAAACTTTGCATACCCTTGAAATGTCATCAGAGTTTCATACTCCACTTTAAACCTTTATTTTAGAGAATTTAAATAAGCAATTAATGCAACGATCTCAGGAATTTCTCCATTAGCAATAGCATCTTTTACTGATTGATTTTTCATATCAGCTGCGACAACTTTCGCTTCTTCTAAAGCAGCAGCTTTAGCTTCAGACCATGAACCTAACTTAATATTACCCGGCTTATCATATGGTACACCGAAAACTTGTTTTTGAGTATTAGCATTTGCATAAGCAGTTGCTACATCAGCTTTGTTATCAAACATATGTGGATAAGCAGGCATAACAGTTCCAGGTACAACAGATGCAGGATCTAACATATGATTTTCATGCCAGTCTGTAGTTCTGTAGTTACCAACTCTAAGTAAATCCGGACCAGTTCTTTTAGAACCCCATAAGAATGGTCTATCGTAAGCATACTCACCAGATAAAGAATACATACCATATCTATCAGTCTCAGACTTAAACGGTCTAATTAACTGAGAGTGACATGCATTACAACTATCTTTGATATACACTTGTCTACCAGCTAGTTCTAAAACAGTATATGGTTTAGTACCAACAGTAGGCTGTGATTGTTTTGCGAAATCAGGAATTACTTCTATGATACCCGCAAAAGAGATAAATAAAAATAATACTACCGTAAAGAAAAACGGTCTTTGTTCTAACCAATGAAACATTCTAACCCCCTTCTTTCTTAAGCGCCCATAGGCGAAGCATTCGCCGGCTCTTTGTCAAGGATTCTACCAGCAGTTGCTGTTTTATACATGTTATATGCAAACATGAAGAATCCGATTAAGTACATTAATCCACCAACTGCTCTAATAGTGTAGTATGGTTGAAGTACTGTAACTGTATCAATAAATGAGTATAATAATGAACCGTACTCATCGTAAGCTCTCCACATCATACCTTGTGTGATACCAGCGATCCACATAGATGTAAAGTAAAGAACAATTGCAGTTGTTTGTAACCAGAATTGAGTTTCCATTAATGATTTAGAGTAGATCTCTCTACCGAACATTCTTGGAGCCATATGGAATAGTGCAGACATAATCATGAATACAACCCATCCAAGAACACCATCATGTACATGACCAGGAATCCAGTCAGTAAAGTGAGCAATAGCATTAACAGATTTAATAGCTTGGATTGGACCTTCAATAGTTGATAACATATAGAAAGTTGAAGCCATAACCATAAATTTAATTAATGGAGATGATTGTAATTGACCCCACTCACCTTTCATAGTAAGAAGCATATTAATAGCTGAACCCCATGATGGTAAAATAAGAACAACAGACATTGCACTTCCCATAGTTTGCATCCAATCTGGAACAGTACTATAGATAAGGTGATGTCCACCAGCCCATAAATAAACAAACATTAATCCCCAGAATGCAAGAATAGAAAGTTTATAAGAATAAACATTTTGTCCAGATTCTTTTGGTAAGAAGTAATAAATCATAGCAATAATTGGTGTAGTAAATACGAATGCAACAGCATTATGTCCATACCACCATTGTACTAACGCATCATTTGTACCAGAATACATAGAAATTGAATGCATAACAGAACTTGGAGCACCGTCAGCAAATAACATTGTAGGAACTTCCATGTTGTTAAACAGGTATAACATAGCAACTGCTAAGAAACACGCAATATAGTACCATAAAGAGATATATAAAGTTCTCTCTCTTCTAATACCTATTAGTCCAAATATAGAAACACCCCATAAAACCCACCAAACAACAACTAAAATATCTAGAGGCCACTCTAACTCAGCATACTCTTTTGAAGTAGTAATACCAGATAATAGTGTAACAACTGCCAAAAGAATTGTTATAAAGTAAAGTGCAAAGTGTAGTTTAGCTACACCTTTTAAGAATGGTGATTCATTTAAAGACACCTTTAAAACTCTTTGACCTACATAATACCATGTAGCAAAGATACCACTTAATGTAAAACCAAACGCCACACCATTCGTGTGTAATGGTCTTAACCTACTGAATGTACCATATTCCCCAGCTAAATTACTTAAGCCCGGAAATGCCAGTTGAAATGCTAAAATAACACCAACTGTCATACCTATGATACCAAACAAAATTGTTGCAAAAGTAAAAGCTTTCGCTATAGAATAATCATATTCTATTGGTTGTGCATTGTCTTGCATCAATCCCCTCCTAAAGTTTAAAATAAAGTCACAGAATCGTCACTTATTGCTGCTATTTTATCAAACAAAATTTTAAAAGGCACTGAATTTGTTAATTGTTTGTTAATTTTATTATATTAATATACTAATTTAAGTTTAAACTTATTTAAGTTGCAATTTTTAAAATGTATATTACATAAATATTACATTTACTTAATATAAGTTTAATTATAATCTAATTTTAATAATTGTATTATTACGCTTCATTTAAAAAAAGGAGTTGAAAATGAAAAAAACACTTAGCATGTTCTTACTATCACTTTTAATTGTAGTTGGATTTAGTGGTTGTGGTGAAAAAAACAGAGCATATAAAACATGGCAAACAAACCCTCAAGTAGATGATACGATAAATGAGACAATCATACGATTATCTGATCAATTACTATCTACAAGCAGAATTTCTAGTGGAGAAAAAATCGCAATAACTTCATTTGTTGATCTACATCAGCTTAATAAAACAACACATTTTGGAAGAAAGTTGTCAGAAAGTTTTTTTAAAGAACTGCATGTAAGAGGATTTTCTTTAGTTGATGCAAGAGGAACTGAAACAATTAGAATAAACGCTGATGGTGAGTTTTTCATAACTAGAGACATTAAATTACTTAATAAAAAAGTAATAGAAAACTCATATGTTCTAGTAGGTACATATACAAGATTTGGTGATGGTGTTATGGTTAATGCTAGAATTATGGATAACATTAGTGGAGATATTGTTTCTGTAGCAAGAACTATTATTCATGTTAGTGATTGTGACTTATATGAAAACTGTATAAAACCTGCTTCACAAAAGCCACTAGTTTCAATTCCTAACAGAACAATAGGAATATCTGATGCTGGATGTAGTTATGTAACATGTCCTGAGAATTGTGTAGATTCTGCTTGTTACAATTATGAAAAGAGACCAATTATTCAGTATACAAAAGTAAAACATACTCCAAAAAAAGTATGTCACAATTGTGAAATTGGTGCGAAATAAGCATCTTTTATAAAAAACAGTAAGACTAATTTAATAGTCTTACTATTTTCTCTATAAATAACTTCACACACAATAATCCAAATATTGAAAAATCAACTTAAAATAAAAAATTCAAAAATTTAAACCATTTTCGCTATCTATTAATCTAATTTTAAGAAATGTTTATATATTATTCACTATATATTTATTTGAGGTGTGTCATGTTAAAATTCAGCAATAAAAAACTATTTGGTTTTTTTTTAATTTCATTGTTACTAAATTCTTTAAGCCTAAATGCGTCAACTAGTAATCAGGCTATAGGGGAATATTCAACCAAAAATCATATAAATCTAAACACTACTATTATGGAACTTGCGAATAAACTTTTATCTAGCAGTAGGATAGATCATTCTAATATGGGTGAACTTGCAATTACTTCTTTTGTTGACCTTCATAAATTCAATAAAACAACTCATTTTGGAAGAACATTAAGTGAAAGTATGTTTGACGAATTATTTGTAAGAGGTTTCAATGTAACAGACTTTAGGGGACAAAATACACTTTCTGTAAATGCTAATGGAGAGTACTATATTACAAGAGATGTTAATCTATTAAAAGACAATATAAATAACTCTTATATACTAGTTGGAACTTATAGTAAATTTGAAGATAGTATACTAATAAATGCAAGAATTTTGGATAACAAAACTGGTAGAATACTTGCATCTGCTAGATCAAGTTTTTACTCTACTGATTGTAGCCTATTAGAAAACTGTAAAGAACCTCGAAAAATAAGAATAATTACAGATGGTTGCTCTACTGTTGATTGTCCAAAGGTAAGTTGTACAACAGGTATTTGTAATGATCAAAATTATAATATTAAGCGTCATAAAAAGAAAAGTTACAAAAAAATTAAAATCTCAAAATCATCAACTTCTTATAAAAGAGATGTTCCTAGAACTTTATCAAAAAAAGACCATACAATTAACTTTATATCTGATTGCATAGGTGAGGAATGTGAAAATACAAAAAAATGCCCTGAATATGACCCAAACTGTAAGATAAACAATAAACTAACTTATGTAAATCACAAAACAAGATTAAGCAACGACTATAAGTTAGACCTAATTAAATAATAAGGAAAAATGCATGTTTAAAACAATTACAAAATCAAGTTTATTTTTAATGCTATCATTAACTGCTTTAAATGCAACTAAAAGCTATGTGACACAATCACATAATCTAAAAGGTGATATGCTAATTGCACCATTATATGTGGCTAATTCAGAGATATGTAGTAATATAAAAGTTATGAATACAAATGAGTTTAGTTCCATACTAGCTAAAGTAGCTATAAGAGAGTCGATTGCTTCACATGAAGTTGATTTTCCAATAATGCTATCGCCAGGAGATGTATGGGAAGGGAATATATGTGATGTAGCTGGAGAAATTGTACTTACTAGCAATGACGATTCAAATCATCCATCAGCACTAAAGATGATGAAAAATGGAATAAATTTAGCAGGTCACAGCGAGATAACGAGTTACAGAGAAAATGATTATAACAAGGGTTATGTTGAACTAAATGGTAAGCCTTTCAAACTTGAAGAGGTACAGAAAGAAAATCTAGACTACAGTAGAGGATATGTAGAGGTTTACCCTATTGCACAATATGATGAAAAGAGTAAAAAAAAGGTTGATAAAAAAGTTTTACTTGAAAGATGGGAAAGATTAATAGAAAATGACACATCAGATCCAAAGTTAAGAAAAGATGGTGTAGATGAAGAGAGTTTAAGTGGTTTAATATCATACAATACAGAGGATCATGAAACATCTGCATTACCGATGTATGCTTTTAAAAATACACACAATTATCAAAGAAGTGGTGATGACATATACTTTACAAGTGACAGTAACCCTGACAAATTGATTGGTAAAGATAATAAAATTAAAATATTAAAGTTACTACAAAAAAAACAAACTTCATTTACTTACGACAAAGCTGGTGCGGATCAATTTATTTATATAACTTACCCATTTAGTTATAAAGAAAAACAGTCAAGAAAGTATAAATTAATAATAAGAGATATGTGTGAAAATAAATTTGAGATGGTTTTTTCACCAATTTTTATTATGCATAGAGAAGTTGCATGTATCTCAGTAGAAGAACTTATAAAACTTACAAAAGATAATATAAAGTTTGAAAAAGGAATGATTCAGATAAAAGACTTAACAAATAATGATGAAGTTCAACTTGGTAAAGACAATGCCCCTTCAGTGATACCTGTTATAACACGAATATCTAAAATAGGTGATAAACTTATTTTAATAAATGCAAACAATCTACCTACAACCAAATAATAGCAAGTGTATATAACACTTGCTTTAACCTTTAATTTATAAATTATATAATAGAATACAGCCAAAATATTTATCAAGGCTGAACATGAAATTAATATTGTTTATAGTGACTATTGCTATTTTTAGTGGTTGTTCCTCTAAAAGTGTATTTTCTAAGATCATTGAAGAAAAACCGTTAACTGAAAAAGAAAAGATAGTAAAAGATGTTAGAAATTCTGAATATAATAAACCTTATGCAAATACTGACAAGGTTTATCAAAACCTGAATGGTGCTATTGTTGCAATAGCAGATCAACTTTTTAATACAAATATAACAAATGGCAAAAGTGTTAGTATCATTTTAACTTCATTTGCAGATTTAAATCAACTTAATAAAACAACTACTTTCGGAAGACTTTTAGGTGAAAGTATGTTTAATGAACTTCATATAAGAAAATTTACTGTTACAGACTTTAGGGGTCAGGATGCTGTATCTGTAAATGCTGATGGTGAATTTCACATAACTAGAGATGTTGATAAATTAAAAGATAATATCGCAAATATCGAGTATATCGTAGTTGGTACATATGTTAAATTTGAAGGGCAAACTGTTCTTATCAACGCAAGAATTTTAGACTCTGAAAGTGGTAAAATAATATCAACTGCTAGAATTATTTATAAACCTGTTGATTGTTCTTTATTTGATATTTGTGCTGATAAAACAGATGGTATCAATATAGTTACTGATAATTGTTCAAAAGTTAAATGTCCTACGCAAGTATGTAAAGAGGGAATATGCGACAACTCGGACTTATACTAGTAACTATTTTCTTCTTTAATGCCTGTACTGATATTAATGAATACACAGACTCTTATAAGTTCAAGTATCTTCATTCTACAAGTGTGACTAATTTTTCAAATATAGTTGAATCAGCACTTGATGATGTTAGTATGAAACTTTTAGAGATAAAATCTAAACAATCACATACCAAACCATTATATGTTACTGACTTTGTAAATCTAAAAGAACTTGAAAATCATTCAGAACTTGGTTTTATGCTTTCAGATGAATTAAAAACACTTGTAACACAAAAATTAAACTGGCCTGTACATGGAATAGAATATACAAAGTATTTAAAAATTGGAGCAAATGGTACAAAATTATTATCAAGAGATCTTGATGAGTTAAAAAATAAAACAATTGATAAAAACTCAATAGCTTTAGTTGGAACATACTCATTTACTCAAAGACAGCTAATACTATATCTTAAGGTTATAAATCTTAAAAATGGTGTTATTTTAAAATCATCTACCTCAAAAACAGAATTAACAGATGAGATTATTCATTTAGAAAAAAAAGCACGCTACTTTGACTCTGAACACATTTACAAACCTATGGTTTTATAAAAATTGTTTTAGATAAAAAAAGGTGTTTAATCAATTCAAACACCTTTTTTATATTTTAATTTATTTAATTATATTTTCAACTGTATAAATTCATCCATCTCTTCAACAATCTCTTCAACTGTTCTTTCTCCATTTATCTTATGTAGTAAATCTTTTTGGACATAAAATATTTGAATGTCATTTAAAGGATCAGTATAAACTTTCATT
>JAYEKV010000055.1:0-1814 GCA_034716855.1 Campylobacterota bacterium
TCAAGTCTTTTACTTTTTCTTTGATAATCTTTTAAAAGTTTTTCAAGATTTGTTTTAAGTTCTTCATAGTCACCACTTAGAAAATCACTTATATATTCAATGTATTTATCTTGCTTTTCTGCCAAAGTTTATCCTTAATATCTATTATTTTGTGTAATTGCATCTTAATTTTTATTTATAATAATGAACTAAATTTAATTATAACAAAAACTAATTATAAATAAGATTAGCTAATATTTATTATTTTACTAACTCCAAAATTTAAATCTGAAGTGCAATTTTTTAAAAATTGAAAATAAAAAGTTGTGATTTTAGATTTGAAGAGGTTAAATGTTAAAATCTTTCTTCAAATTCTAACCACAGAATATAAGGAAGTAAAGATTGAAATATAAACATTTAACCTTAGAGCAAAGGTATCATATTTCTGCTTTAAAAAAAGCAGGGTTTATTCAAAAAGAGATAGCAATTGAGCTAGAAGTGAGTGAATCTACAATTAGTAGAGAGCTAAAAAGAAATAGTAGTACCCAAACAAAAAGTTACAATGGAAGAAATGCGAATAAAGTATCAGTAGCAAGAAGAAGATATGCCTCTAAAAAATCCAATTTAAAAATGGATATAAAATTAAAAAATATTATTAAAAGATATATTATAGAAGATTGGTCACCAGAGCAAATATCAAAAAGACTGAAAGAGGTAAATATTGCTGATATATCCTATGTGAGAATATATCAACTTATTGAGCAAGATAAACTTCAAGGAGGAGATTTGTATACTCATCTTAGATTTTATCATACTGGGCATAGAAGAGCTAAATATGGTAGTAAAAGTAAGGGTAGAATCAAAGATAGAACCTCTATATCTCAAAGAGATAAAATAGTAGAAGATAAAAGTCGAATTGGAGATTGGGAGATAGATACAATTGTAGGTGCAGGTAAAAAAGGTGCAATTACTACTGTAGTTGAAAGAGTAACTTCACTTGTAAGAATTTCTATACCTACAACTAAAAAAGCTATTGATATTGAAAATGAAACAATCAGAATAATGACACCATTAAAAGATAAGATTTATACCATTACTTCTGACAATGGATTAGAATTTACTAATCATCAAAATATATCTAACACTTTAGATTATAAGCATTATTTTTGTCATCCATATTCATCTTGGGAAAGAGGATTAAATGAATATACAAATGGACTTATTAGACAATATATTCCAAAAGGAACTATCTTTGAAGATATTACACCAGAATATATAAAAATGATTGAAGATAAATTAAATAATAGACCAAGAAAAGCTTTAAACTGGAAAACTCCAAATGAAGTTTTTTATGGTCTTAAAATATCAGCTTAAGGTGAAAATTGGTATTATTTTTCAACTTAAAAATTGCACTTCGAACTTAAATTTTGGAGTTTTTTATAAAGACTTTGTTTATAGGAAAGACAAAAGTTTAGTATAGTAGTGTTTTTTATCCCATAAATGATAAAATACACATCGTTTTTTATAAAGGATTAGTGTTTGGATTTAAAAGATAGTGTAATAAAATTTGATGGTGTTGACTGTAAAGTTTTATATGGAACCTTAAAATCTTTTTGTAAGATTTTAAATAACTGCAATATAAATTATATAGGACCATTACTAACACCAACAAAGAATAAAAGGATTTTAGGACAATGGAAGAGTTATACTAAATGATGCACCTTTATATTTTTTATCTTTATAAAGATACTCTTCATTAACTACTTCGATAGTTCCCTTCATATGATTTTCTATCATCTGCTTACACATATACAGACCTATCCCTGTACCTTGAG
>JAYEKV010000056.1:0-24799 GCA_034716855.1 Campylobacterota bacterium
AAAAGTATTAATACTACATGGCTTGGGAGGCAGTGACTATCCTCACTGGCAAGCATGGACGGCATCTGAACTTATTAAAGAAAAATATACTGTTTCTTTTCCCTCATTACCAAACAGAGATAATCCAACTCTTGACAAATGGATGGAAACTTTAAAAAAAGAATTTGATCATTTCAAACCTGACATAGTAGTATGTCACTCTTTAGCAAATATACTATGGTTTCACTTTGTGTCAAAATATGATATTGATCCAATTGAAAAACTTATGCTTGTAGCTCCCGTAAGTCAGCAGTGTGATATAGGGCAGATCAGTACTTTTTTCCCATATCCTATTGTAAAAAATCTAAAAGCACAAGAGATCATAATGGTAGGAAGTACCAACGATCCATATATAAGTGTTGATGAACTTATGGATCTACAGTCAGATTTAAACATAGGACTTAAAATACTAGATGAAGCAGGTCATATAAATGCCTCTAGCGGTTTTGGTGAACTATCCTGTGCAGTTGATTGGATAAAAAGGGAAATTCAATGATATTAAGCATCGAATCAAGCTGTGATGACAGCTCAATTGCGATAACAAAAATAGATACAAATGAGCTTGTTTTTCATAAAAAAATATCTCAAGAGATCCAACATAGTGTATATGGTGGAGTAGTTCCTGAACTTGCAGCCAGACTTCATATAGAAGCACTTCCTAAGATACTTGAAGAGTGTGAGCCTTATTTTAAAGATCTTAAAGCAATTGCAGTTACAAATGCACCGGGACTTAGTGTGACGCTTATGGAGGGTGTTACTATGGCAAAAGCATTAAGCTTAAGCCTAAACCTGCCCCTAATAGCAGTAAATCATCTAAAAGGTCATATCTACTCACTATTTATAGAAAAAGAGTCCCAGCTTCCTTGTACTGTTTTACTTGTATCAGGAGGTCATACACAACTAATAGAAGTAAACTCTTTAAATGATATGAAAATCATAGGAAGCAGTATTGATGACAGTTTTGGAGAAAGCTTTGATAAAGTATCAAAGATGTTAAATCTTGGCTATCCAGGGGGTCCCGTAGTACAAAATAAAGCGGAAAATGGGAATAATACTACATATGAGTTTCCTATACCGCTTAGACAATCTCCAAAAATAGAGTTCAGCTACAGTGGTCTTAAAAACGCAGTAAGAATAGCAATAGAAAAAGAGCAAAAAGAAGATAATCTAAATGATCAAACTATAAATGATATTTGTGCCTCTTTTCAAACAACAGCCGTTGCACATATTATAATGAAACTAAAGAAGTACTTTAAAACAAACCCTCCAAAAAAGTTTGCAATTGTTGGAGGGGCAAGTGCCAACACTGAACTTAGGTCAGCTTGTGAAGAGTTATGCAAAAAATATGATGCACCGCTGCTTTTGGCTGAACTTCAATACTGTAGTGACAATGCAGCAATGATTGGAAGAGTTGCAGTAGAACAGTACTTAAACGATGAGTTTGTTAATATAAATGATATAGATATAACAACAAGAATTAAAAGTTCTGACTTTTAATTCTTTTAAAAGAGCTATCCCCTACTTTATATAAATATACAGGGTAAACGATACTATTTTTTTCAAGTTTTACATCAGTGAAGATATCGATATTTTTATTTGTCAAATAGTAAGTTCCTATTAAAATAGAATAATTCACCCAATTAAATTCAAGATCGTTGCCGGCAAGTTGACTATACTGTAAAATCTCCTCAGGGATATATCCTATTGAACTTGCTACAATCATATTTTGTCTATCTTTTTTTTGCGTTAATGACAATATAGATCTATTGTAATTTAATTGTGTAGAAAGTACATTGGATACTTCCAATTCAAATGCTCTGAATTGTGATAAAAGTATTGAACTTTTTATAATTGCAGTATTTAAAAAAACACTCGAACCATACATCATATTATTCTTTTTTAAAAACCTGTCATAATCTCCATTGTTGTTATCAACTTTTTTATCATAAACTGTATCTATCTTTCTCATCTTCATTCTTAGGTAATGACCCAGTTTATTGTTGTCATAAAAGTGTACGATTTGTTTATTTGGTATATATGATACAAGCTGATTTATCTGTGAATCATAATCTATTGCAGCATAAATTATATCCATCTTTGGATCGAGACTTATATCTTTTATATCATTTTTATTGACCAAAGGTAGATATACAGTCATCTTCTTATCCAGTTTTATATTCTCAATAGATTCAACATGTTCACTTGTAATCATAAGTATAACTTTTGTGATATTGTTTGATTTAATCTTTTCAAAAATACCTATAATATTATCTCTATCTTGGTATTTTATATCATAAGTACTAAGCTGTGTCTCTTTTCCTTGCCAGAGTAAGAATGCATTGATTGTATTTGAAGCTTCAATAGCATACTTACCTATCTCATGTGAAGGAAATACAAGAACTAAACTATTATTTTTAACAAACACCGAACTGTCATTTGTTATCTGTTCGATAATACTTTGTTGTTCAACAACCGAATCTAACTTTTTATTTACTTGTATTTGTTTTTTATAATTTTTTGTTTCAGTAGATGTATAACTTACATTTTGTACTTTACTACACCCTGTTGTAAAAATTATTAACAAAATAATTGTTATTAAATATTTCATAATTGTTCCAATTTCTTTTTAATTTTTTTTAAATCATTGTAGATTTTATCTTTATATGATGGATTCTTTAATAAAAATAAAGGAGATACAACCGGTATTATAACAATACCCTCATAATTATATATGTTTCCGCTTAATTCTAATATATTATTACTTGTACTAGTTAGATAATCAATTGTATCGCCAAAAGTAAATATCACTCTTGGAGATACTATATCAACTTGTTTATAAAAATAATCTATACATATATCAATCTCATTCTTATAGTCATTACTTATGACCCTAGGCTCACATTTTAATAAATTTGTAAAATAAATATCTTCTCTATTAAACTTAAAAATATCATCAACAATATGATCTAATATTGCTTTTGTATTTATATCATTATATATAGATGAATCTTTTGAGGTGAAAAATATTTTTCCATTTATATTTCCTTGTCCAAATTCACAATTTATACTATTTTTAGATAATGAGCACAGATCACAATTCTTAGAATAATCATTTAATTTTTCAATATTTTCAGGTAAGAAATTTGATTTTGTTCTTTTATTAAATAATAATATTTGATCCATATAATCAAACCCTAAATATTTATATCTCTTTAATATCTCAATTAAAAAATCTTTTTCACTAATTTTCATTGATGAATTGTACTAAAAATGCCCTTTCAAGATAATTTGTTCCATTTATTGGAACAAAATATACTTTTTTATTGACTTTTGTTCCAATAATTGGTACAATTTCGGATATTTTTACAACAAGGAGATGTATGACAGCACCAAATAGTAAAATGGGACCTAGTTTGAGAAAACTTGAATCAGACCTTGAGGTCAATAAAACAACTCTTCACAATTGGAAACAAAATAGACCAAAGTTGTATGAGTTTATTATTGAATCTTATCAGCACAAAGCTGCTTTAAAAGAAAATATTATGTTTTTGATTGATCAGAAACAGAAATTAGAAGAAAGAATAAAAGAGGAACAGACTAAGGTATCTTAGTCCTCTTTTATAGTTGAAGTTGAATTATAAAAATGATTTGATTTGAAACTGTATTTAGAAGTATGAAGTTGTAGATCGATACGCTATATTAATTACAACTTCATATATGTGGGTATAAAAAAAGGCATCTCCGGCAGTTAAGTTTAACTGCTGAAGATGCCTTTTTTATTCTTAAGTAAGGTTGTTTACTTATATCTGTGTGTAATTCTACCTTTATCAAGTGAATAAGGTGTAATCTCTACTTTTACCGTATCACCTAATAAAATTTTTATGTAATGCATTCTCATTTTACCGGATATATGACATAAAACCACATGTCCATTGTCCAATTGTACTCTAAATGTAGCATTAGGTAAAACTTCAATAACTTTTCCGTCTACAACGATAACATCATCTTTAGCCATTTTAATCCTTTGTATTATTAATTTGCGTTAGTATTTTTGCTTTTCCGTCTACTATAGCAACTTGATGTTCATAATGACTTGTTCTTAAGCCATCAGTACTTCTAACAGACCAATTGTCTTTTGGATCAACAACAGGTTCTTCATCTTTTTGACATATCATAGGTTCAATACAAAAAATCATTCCATTTTTTATTTTAGGACCCTGCTTGGGATTTGGTGAATCTAAATAGTTAGGTACTTCAGGATCACAGTGAGGTTCTTTTCCTATACCGTGACCACAAAACTTTATTAAAGGAACATATCTTCTGTCTAATATAAAGTTTTCCAAAGCAAGACTCAACTCTTTAAATCTCATCCCTTGTTTGATAATGTCTATTGCATAATATAAAGCATCTTTACTACATGCAATTAACTCTTCATCTTCTTTACTTATATTGCCAATAGGCATAGTGATTGCAGCATCACCGTACCATCCGTCTATCTCACTTCCAATATCAAGACCTAAGATATCCCCCTCTTTTAAAACAGTATCATCAGGAACACCGTGTATAATTACTTCATTGAGTGAAGTACATACAGCATTAGGGAAACCATAAAGGCCTTTAAATGCAGGTCTTGCACCAAGACTCACTAGGTAATTTTCACCCATTGTATCAACTTCTAAAAGAGTCATACCTGGCTTTACATTTTCTTGAAGATATTTTAGAGTCTTCGCAACCGCCAGACCGGCGGTTTGAAGTTTTTGAATTTCGTTAGGTTTTCTTAATGGGATTGCCATAATTTTTATAAGCCAACAGCACTTAAAGTGTTGTATTTATCAGAATATTGCTGAGCTTCTATCTTTCTCATTGTATCTATTGCAACTTGTACAACGATAAGTACAGCCGTACCACCAAAGAAGAAAGGAACACCCATAGCCTTAACAATAAGCCAAGGTACAGTTGCTACAACACCTAGGTATAAAGATCCCCAGAATGTTAATCTACTCGCAGTTTCATTTAAAAATTCAGCAGTACTTCCACCAGGTCTTACACCGGGTACAAATCCACCTTGTTTTTTTAGATTTTCAGATATATCTTTTGCACTAAATGTAATAGATGCATAAAAGTATGCAAAAAATACTACAAATAAAAATGTCATAAGATTAAATGTATAACTATTTGGATTTAGGTAATCAGAAAGAGCCATTAATGTTTCATTTTGAGTACCTTGCAATATTGTCGCAGGGAACATTAAAATTGCACTTGCAAAGATAACCGGAATAACTCCACTAAGGTTTACCTTAATTGGAATATAGTTCATTATTCTTTTATCTTGATTTTGCATCATAACTTTTCTACTGTATGATACAGGCACTCTTCTCTCACCAAGCTCAACATATATAATCGCACCTACAGTTGCTAAAATAACAACTAATATTGCAATTACTGTTAAGAAACTCATTTGACCATTGTTAACAAGATCAACAGTACCGCCTATAGCACTTGGAATTGCCGAAACAATACCTGCAAAGATAATTAGTGAAATACCGTTACCGATACCCCTTTGTGTTATCTGTTCACCGATCCACATAAGCATCATAGTACCAGCTACCATAGATATAGTAGCAACTGCTATAAATGTATTCATATCGATCATGATAGCACTTTGACCTGCCGCACCTGTTAATGAGTTAAGTCCCATTGATACACCAACAGCTTGAACTAAAGTGATACCGATAGTTGCATATCTGATGATCTGCATATATTTTTGCATACCGTCTCGCTCTTTTTTCATTTTACCTAAAGCAGGGAATGTTGCAGCAAGAAGTTCCATAATAATAGAAGCAGTAATATATGGCATAATACCAAGTGAGATGATTGATAATCTTTCAACGGCATTTCCGCTGAACATATTAACAAGTCCTAAAGCATTGTTTGAGTTTGTGTCGAAGAATTCTTTTACGACAGTTAAGTCGACCCCAGGTACCGGCACATAAGCCAGTACTCTGTATATCAAAATAAAACCTAAAGTTATTAGTATTTTATTAAGTAAGTCTTTATTCATGGTAATTATTTACCAGTTGTAGTTACATTTTCATCTTTTATCTTAGATGCAACTTCTTTTACTGTCGAACCAATTAGTTTAACTTTAGTTACTTCTTTAGATAATTTATAAACAGATTTAATAGTTTCCACTGTGATCTCATCAAGATTTGCAACTTTTGTTACTTTATCAATATTGATAGAGTAAGGCTTTTCAACTCTTGAATAGAATCCTCTTTTAGGAACTCTTTTTTGAAGTGGCATTTGTCCACCTTCAAATCCTCTTTTGATCTTGTAACCAGATCTTGACTTTTGACCTTTGTTACCTCTAGTAGAAGTCTTACCCATACCTGAACCTTGACCTCTACCTACTCTTTTTCTGTTTTTTGTACTACCACATGCTGGTCTTAAATCTTGTAAAATTGACATATTTTATCCTTTTACCTTAGCTAATGCTTCAACTGTAGCTTGAACAAGGTTGTTAGGGTTATTTGAACCTAATGACTTAGCAATGATATCCTTAACACCTGCAAGCTCTAGAACTGGTCTAGCAGCACCACCGGCAATAAGTCCCGTACCTTCAGATGCAGGCTTTAGTAAAATCTTGCTTGAGTTGTACTTGTACTCAATATCATGATTAATAGTTGTACCGTTTAGGTTAACTTTAACTAATGATTTAAATGCATCATCTAAAGCCTTCTTGATTGCATCAGGAACCTCTTTAGCTTTACCTGTACCATAACCAACAGTACCATTCTTATCACCAACAACAACTAGTGCAGTAAATCTAAATCTTCTACCACCCTTAGCAACTTTTGTAACTCTACCTATCTTAACGATAGCTTCTTCGAAATCTTCTCTATTTACAGCCATCATTGCCCCTTATAGTTTGATACCGTTTGCTCTTAGTGCATCAGCGAACGCTGCAACTACACCATGATACAGGTAACCGTTTCTGTCGTAAACAACAGATTCAATATTTTTTGCTTTTAAGTTCTCAGCCATTTTAGCAGCAACTTGTGCAACATTTTCTTTACTAACAGATAATTTCATAGCTCTACTGTCAATTGATGCTAGTGTATTACCAGTAACATCATTGATAGCTTGTGCATAAAAATATTTGTTTGATTTGAATACAGTTAGTCTTGGCATTTCAGCAATTCCTGAAATATTTCCTCTAACTCTTCTTTTTCTTCTGATTCTTAAAGCGTTCTTTTTCGCTAAATCTTTTGCTCTACTCATATTTTTATACCTCTACTACTTAGCTGTTTTACCGGCTTTTCTAACGATATGCTCGTCAGTATACTTAACACCTTTACCTTTATATGGCTCTGGTGGTCTGAAACCTCTGATCTTAGCAGCAACTTGTCCAACTTCTTGCTTGCTGATCCCTTTGATGTTGATGATGTTCTTATCAACAGCAATTTCAATATTTTCTGGAATATCGAAGTTAATAGGATGTGAGAAACCAAGTTGTAATTCAAGAACTTTACCTTTAACAGCAGCTCTGTAACCAACTCCGTTGATCTCTAAAGATTTTGCGAAACCAGTACTTAAACCAACAATTGCATTGTTAGTTAAAGCTCTGTATGTTCCCCAGAATGCTCTATCTTGCTTCTCTTCACCGATTATTGAAAAAACAACATTACTATCAGCAACTTCTACACCAACTCTACCATGAGTATCTACATCGATAGATTTGTTTCCTTTTTTTACTGTAACAACACCGTTGTTAACAGAAACTTCCATACCACTTGGGATAGCTACAGGTTTTTTACCAACTCTAGACATCTACAACTCCTACCATACAGAACAAAGTACTTCACCACCAACATTTTGTTTATAAGCTTCATCATTAGCTATAACACCCTTGTTAGTAGATACAATAATTGTCCCGTATCCATTTTTAAAGTTTTTAAGTTCAGAAGCGTTTTTGTAAACTCTTCTTCCTGACTTTGAAAGTCTTTTTATCTCATTGATAACACTATTATCGTTATCATCATACTTTAAAGCAACTGTTATAGATTTCTTTTTTGGATCTGTATCAACTACTTTATAATCTTCTATATACTCTTTTTCTTTTAAAACATTACAAACAGCTTCTACAGTATTTGAATGCACAAGAGAAGTTGTATCTAACTTTCTCATTGCTGCATTTCTAACTCTAGTTAAAGCGTCTGCGATTAAATCATTCATCATGGGCTTTTCCTTTTCTTACCAACTAGCTTTTCTAACACCAGGTAGTAAACCTTCGCTAGCCATTTTTCTTAAACAAATTCTACAAATACCGAAATCTCTATATACAGATTTTGGTCTTCCACAAATTGAACATCTTGTATAAGCTCTAGAAGAGAACTTAGGTTCTCTTTGTTGCTTTGCGATCATTGACTTCTTTGCCATTATGCTCTCCCTTTAGTAAATGGTACACCAACTAACTCTAATAGTCTAAATGCTTGCTCATCACTTGAAGTAGATGTAGCAATAGCGATATTCATACCGTGTGTTTGGATAATATTATCAAACTCAACCTCTGGGAACATTAACTGCTCATCAAGACCAAAGTTAAAGTTACCAGCACCGTCAAAACCATTTCTGTTAAGACCTCTAAAGTCCTTAACTCTAGGAAGTGCAATAGAACATAATTTGTCTAAGAATTCATACATTCTTTCACCTCTTAGTGTTACTTTAACACCTACAGGCATATCTTCTCTTACTTTAAATCCAGCAACAGACTTTTTAGACTTAACAGTTACCGCTTTTTGTCCTGCGATTAAAGAGATAGTGTCATTAATATTTTGCATTAATTTACTGTCTTTCATAGCAAAACCCGTACCAACAGAGATAGAAACTTTTTCTAACTTTGGAGTTAACATTTTGTTTTGTGGAAATTCAGACTCTAAAGTTGGTCTGATTTCACTATTATATCTTTCTAATAATCTAGCTGCCATAATTATTCACCCTCTACTTTTGCTACATTAGAGATATCTATTGGCATCTCTTTGTTCACAAATCCACCATCTTTGTTTTGCTCAGACGGCTTAACTGTTTTTTTAGCAATTTTACAATCTTTAACGATAACTTTTCCCTCTTTTGGAAGAACAGCTAAAACCTCACCAGTTTTACCTTTGTCATCACCAGCGATAATTTTAACATTATCACCTTTTTTAATCTTATACTTAATAGCCATTATAGTACCTCCGGTGCAAGTGAAACAATTTTCATGAAACCTGCATATCTTACTTCTCTAGCAACAGGTCCAAATATTCTTGTTCCGATTGGCTCTTTTTTACCATCTAAGATAACTGCAGCGTTGTCATCAAATCTAATTAATGAACCGTTCTCTCTTTGAACCTCTTTATGAGTTCTAACGATAACAGCTTTTACAACAGCTCCTCTTTTAACTTTACCAGTTGGTAAAGCTTTTTTAACAGAAGCAACGATTACATCACCAACAGTAGCATATCTTCTTTTAGATCCACCAAGAACCTTGATACACATGATCTCTTTAGCACCTGTGTTATCTGCTACATTTAATCTTGAAAAACTCTGAATCATTATTTAACTCCTGTAGCAACTATAGTCTTTAATCTAAAAGATTTAGTTTTAGATAGTGGTCTACACTCAACAGCTACAACCGTATCACCAACATTTAATTCATTTCTTTCGTCATGAATTAAGTATTTTTTAAATCTTTTTACAGTCTTGTGATATTTAGGGTGTAAAACTTTTCTTGTTACAAGAACAGAAGCAGTTTTTTCACCAGCTATTTTTACCACTACACCTTGGATTTCTCTTTTATGTGTCATATATCAATCCTTCAATTACTTAGCTGCAGTCATTGCAGTTTGAATTCTAGCTATATCTTTTTTTACAACTTTTAATTCACTAGTGTTAGTTAATTGCATAGTTTTTAACTTTAATTTAAGTTCAAAAAGTAGCACCTTCTTCTCTTTTAATAGTTCGTTTAACTCTTGTAAACTTTTTCCGTTAATATCAGAATAATTCATTTTCACCCTCTGTTGTAATTATCTTTGTTTTAAAAGGAAGTTTACTTTGTGCTAGTTTTAAAGCTGCTCTTGCAGTTTCTTCATCAACACCTGCGATCTCAAAACAAACTTTACCTGGTTTAATGTTCATAACATATCTATCAACAGGACCCTTACCTTTACCCATTCTCACTTCTAGTGGTCTTTGAGTTAACGGCTTGTCAGGGAATACCATGATCCAAACTTTACCTTGTCTGTTCATTTTTCTTGTCATTGCAATTCTGGCAGCTTCAATTTGTCTAGCATCAATTCTATTTAATTCTAAAGCTTTTAAACCGAAGTCTCCGTATGCAAGAGTGTTAGCTCTTCCAGACTTACCTCTGTTTCTACCCTTCATTTGCTTTCTGTATTTAGTTCTTTTAGGCATTAACATAATTATTTACCTCTTTTTCTTGGTCTTTTTGACTTTTTGTCATCTGCAGTTGTAGATTCAGCAGGGATACCTTTTGCAAGAACCTCACCTTTAAATATCCAAACTTTAATACCGATACAACCGTAAGTAGTGTGACCTTCAGCAAAACCGTAATCGATTCTAGCTCTTAATGTATGTAAAGGAACTCTACCCTCTAAGTACCACTCAGTTCTTGCCATTTCAGCTCCACCAAGTCTACCAGATACAGAAACTTTAATACCTTTAGCACCAGCTTTGATTGCATTTTGCATAACTCTTTTCATAGCTCTTCTAAATGCAACTCTTCTTTCAAGTTGTTGTGCAATGTTTTCAGCAGCTAACTGTGCAGAAGTGAAAGGTTTTCTTTCTTCTTTAATGTTAACAGCGATCTCTTTACCAACAAGTTTGTTAAGGTTTTCTTTAAGTTTCTCAACATCTGCACCTTTTTTACCGATAATGATACCAGGTCTAGCAGCAACGATAGTAACTCTAACTTTCTTAGTAGTTCTTTCGATAATTGTTTGAGCAACACCAGCATAATAAAGTTCTTTTTTAACGAACTTTCTGATCTTGTCATCTTCTGCAACATTTTCAGGCATTTTTGAAAGGTTAGGGAACCATCTAGACTCCCAGTTTCTGTTGATACCTAATCTTAGTCCTATTGGATTAACTTTTTGACCCATTACTTGTCTCCTTCTATTGCTTTAACTTCAACATAGATATGTGCAGTTGGTCTGTGTTTTGGAGATGCACTTCCTCTTGCTCTTGGAGTAAATCTCTTTAATACTGGACCTTTGTCAACTCTACAGCTTGCTACCATTGCTTCTTCTGGCTCTAAACCAGCGTTAGCTACCGCTGAAGTGATAACTTTTGCGATGATACCTGCTGCTTTATTTGGAGTGAACTCTAAAGATGCTATAGCAACTTCTGCATTCATACCTTGAACTTCTCTTGCAACTAGTCTAGCTTTAATCGGAGAAAGTCTAATAAATTTTAATGTAGCTTTACCCATTATCCAACCTTTCTTTGTACAGAACCTTTATGACCTTTAAAAGTTCTAGTAGGTGCGAATTCACCAAGTTTATATCCAATGTGATTTTCAGTAATCATTACAGGTACGAAACTTCTTCCGTTATGTACATTAAATGTAAGACCAATCATATCTGGTAAAACCATACTTCTTCTTGACCATGTTTTTATAGGCTTTTTGTCTCCAGACTCAACTGCTTTAGCAACTTTTTTTGCTAAATGAGCATCAACAAATGGACCTTTTTTAATACTTCTTGCCATAATCTACCCTTATTTCTTTCTTCTTGAGATGATAAGTTTATCACTAGCTTTTTTCTTTCTAGTTTTATAACCTTTAGTTGGCATACCCCATGGTGTAACAGGATGTCTACCAGAGTTAGTTTTACCTTCACCACCACCGTGTGGGTGATCGATTGGGTTCATAGCACTACCTCTTGTTTGAGGTCTAATACCTAGATGTCTTTGTCTACCAGCTTTACCAACAACCATGTTAGAGAAATCTTCGTTACCAACGATACCTATTGTAGCCATACAAGCTCCAAGGATCTTTCTCATTTCACCAGAAGGAAGTCTTAAGATGATATATTTATCTTCTCTACCCATAACTTGTGCATATCCACCAGCAGATCTAGCGATTTGTCCACCTTTACCAGGCTTAAGCTCAATATTATGAACCATAGTACCTACAGGGATGTTTGCTAATAACATTGCATTACCAGGAAGAATATCAAGTCCTGACTCAGCAGCAGCTACAGTAGCTCCAACAGTTAATCCAGAAGGTTGAATGATATATCTCTTATCACCGTCTGCATAGTTGATTAAACAAATTCTACAGTTTCTGTACGGATCGTATTCAACAGTAGCAACAGTTCCAGGAACATTTAATTTGTTTCTTTTAAAATCAATGATTCTATATAATTTCTTAGCACCAGCTTCTCTGTGTCTTGAAGTGATTCTACCGTTATTATTTCTACCTGCAGTTGCTTTAACTCTTGTTAAAAGAGATCTAACTGTTGGTTTAGAAGTAATATCAGCTGTATCCATAACAGACATAAATCTTCTAGCAGGTGTAATTGGTCTAAATTTTTTAATTGCCATTCTTTACTCCCTTATTATGCTGAAAGGTTCGCTATTTCAGCGCCCTCTGGTAATGTTACATAGAATTTTTTGAAATCTGGTCTAGAACCTAATCTTCCTCTAAATCTTTTTACTTTACCTTGTTGTCTTAAAGAGTTTACTTTTGTTGGTGTAACACCAAAGTATTCTTTAAACACTTCTTTTAAACTATTTTTAGTCATTCTTGGAGTAGTTTGTACAACTATTACACCGTTTTCTTGAAGCTCAATAGTTTTTTCTGTATAAACAATCGATTTGATATCAGTAATATCTGCCATCTTTATACCTCTTATAATAAGCTATCTATTACTGCTTTTTCGATTAATACCGAGTGGTAAGCAGCAACTAAATATGCATTTAATTCTGATTTTTCAATCACATAACAGTTTTTGATGTTTCTGAAAGCTAAATAAGTTTTCTCATCAAAATTTTCAACAACAATTAAAGTATCTCTTTTATCAAGTTTAGAAACGATTGCAAGAGCATCTTTTGTTTTTCCAGATTCAACTTTTACAGAATCAGTTACGAAAATCGCACCTTTTTGGGCTTGAGCATTGATAGCAAATCTTAATGCTAAAACTTTTTGCTTCTTGTTGATCTTTTGGTTGTAATTTCTATTTGATGGTCCAAAAATTTGTCCACCACCAACGAATAATGGTGATCTTTTAGAACCCCATCTAGCGCCACCAGAACCTTTTTGAGCTTTAGGTTTTTTACCACCACCGCTTACTTCAGATCTGTTTTTTACTCTTGCTGTATTTGCTCTTTGGCTAGCAAGGTAAGATTTAACATATAAGTGTAAATTGTGAGAGTTGATACCTTCAAATTTTTCACTTAATGCAATGTCACCAGCATTTTCGAATTTGTCATTTAATACTAATAATTTACTCATTATGCTATCCTTACTTTACCTAATGAACCATTTGCACCAGAAACTGAACCTTTTAGTACCAGTATACCAGTTGATGGGTCAAAAGATACTACATCATTTCTGTGTGTAACATTTGTGTTACCATGTTGTCCAGGCATTTTTTGTCCAGGCATAACTCTACCAGGCCACTCACACATACCAATAGAACCAGTTCTTC
Source organism: Campylobacterota bacterium (assembly GCA_034716855.1). Taxonomy (GTDB): domain Bacteria; phylum Campylobacterota; class Campylobacteria; order Campylobacterales; family Arcobacteraceae; genus JAIOSF01. The sequence goes on from JAYEKV010000056.1 coordinate 13,749, forward strand.
TACCCATTCTATGTCCGTGAGATGCTCTACCACCAGCGAAGTTGTGTCTTTTAACAACACCAGTAAAACCTCTACCTTTAGTTTTAAAAGTAGACTTTACAATGATACCTTCAACTAATGCTGCAGTATCTATCTCACCAGCTTCAGTATTTGCAACATTAAGTGTAGCAAATCTGTTAAACTCTTTTGATAAGTTGTATTTCTTTTGTTGACCTTCAATAGTTTTATTGAATTTTTTTCCGTCAGAATAAGCAACGATAGCTGTACCATCATTAACTTCACACACTTTAGTCTCAACAACTCTAACAAGAGTTACAGGTACAGCTGGAACAGTAACAGTTCTACTCATACCGATTTTTTCAACGATAAATTCCATCTATTCTCCTTTTACTCTTGACCCATTGATCTAACTTCAACATCAACTTCAGGAGCAAGATCAAGTTTCATTAATGAATCAACTGTATCTGGCGTAGCAGAAACGATGTCTATCATTCTTGAATGAACTCTGATCTCAAATTGCTCTCTAGCATCTTTGTTAACATGTGGTCCTTTTAGAACAGTATATCTTCTGAATTTAGTAGGCATTGGAATTGGGCCTATTAACTCAGCACCTGTTCTTTTTACGGCTTCAATAATTGAAGCAACTGAACGATCTAGTACTCTATGATCGTAAGCTTTTAACTTTAATCTAATTTTTTCCATTTTTTTTCCTTTAAAGAACTCATCAGATTCATTGTAAATTTTATAAATTTCAACTACTCTGACCAATGTATGGACGCGGATTATATCTAACTTTTAATTAAATGTCAATGATAAAGGTTGTTCTTGATAGTTTAAGTTGATTTTATTTCCTTACTAAAAGGAAATGCGTAGCTAGTTTGCTCTATAGATATATAAGTATCTATTTTTAAATATATCAGTGTATGGTTGAACAAAAATCTCTTTTGTATCACTTTTATTTTGAATACTTCTAACTTCACCCACATTTATTCCAACTGGGAATATATTGTCCATTCCACTAGTAATTACTTTATCACCTACTTGAATATTTTTCCATAATGGTATATGTTTTATTATCAATCTACCGTTATTTGTCATACCAGAGGTTATTCCAGGAGCATTTTCATCTCCGATATAAACAGTATAATTACATTTTTTATTATTATTTAACAAGCCTATTGTTTTATTATCTTTATTTAAAACAATACCGACACTATTACCGTCTTTTGATATTAATGCGTATATTTTTTCTTTTTGTGGAACTGGATAGTCTAATATCACTTTTGAAGTATCATAGAATTCTTTATATGATAAAATTTTAGTTTTATCAAGTTCTAATGTTCTATTTAGTTCCTCATTAATAATTAGTTCTAATTCATTTGCTTTAGCGATATATTTTGTTTTGTAAAGCTGGTTTTCTTCATTGATTTTAGTAAGTTGCTCTATATAGTCAATTTGACTTAGATATTTATTTAGTGTTGATTCAATGCTTATGAATGTATTTAGATATGTAGAAGATATATATCCTGTCAATGTTGAAATTTTATTTGATATAATCCTTTCAACATTGAACAAATATAAAGTTATAATAAATATGATACTAAAAAAAAGTATTAATTTTTTATTCATTAGAGATTAGTCTTAAAAGAGATTCCTCATCTAATGTTTTACTTGTACCGTATGCAACTGCAAGTAATGGTTCATCTGCAACTCTAACAGGAAGTTTAATATCACTTGCAAGATATTTATCAAGTCCTCTTATAAGTGCCCCTCCACCTGTAAGTACCACTCCATTGTCTACTATATCTCCCGCTAGATCAGGAGGCATCTCTTCTAGAACTTGTCTAACTGCTAAAGAGATCTCTTTTAAAGGTTCAGTAAGTGCTGTTCTTACACCTTCACTTGTTAGTTCAATAGTTGTAAGAAGTCCAGAACTATCTCTACCTTTTACTTTGATAGTTAAGTCTTTAGGCTGTTTTATTGCAGTACCTATTTCAAGCTTGATATTTTCTGCTGTTCTATCACCTATATAAAGATTAAAATTTTGTCTTACATAATCAACAATAGCTTTATCAAATCTATCACCGGCTACCTTAATAGACTTGGAAAGTACCAATCCACCAAGTGATGTTACACCGATCTCAGTTGTACCACCACCTATATCAACAACAACATATCCATCAGGACTGCTTACAGGTATTCCTGCTCCAATTGCTGCTGCCATAGGCTCTTCAACTAAAAACACTTCTCTTGCACCTGCACTAAGTGCAGATTCTTTAACAGCTTTTCTTTCAACCTGAGTAATACCGTGAGGGATACAAATTATGATTCGAGGTCTTACAAAAGTCTTTCTATTGTGTGCTTTTTCAATAAAATACCTTATCATTCTTTCAGTCATCTCAAAATCAGCGATAACACCATCCTTCATAGGTCTTACTGCTTGTATATTTACAGGAGTTTTACCAATCATCTGTTTAGCTTCCCCACCAACAGCCAATATTTTATCTCTTCCATATCTATCATGTTGTACTGCTACAACTGATGGCTCATTTATAATGATACCCTTACCTTTTATTGATACTAAGGTATTTGCAGTACCAAGATCAATAGCCATATCACTTGAAAACCATCCAACAAATTTATCAAAAATCATATTTATTCCTTCCTATGCAACTTTTGGCTGCTTTGTTTTTTCAACAACCTCTTTTGTTATGGTTACACTCTTTCCTTTGTACTCAGGTAATTCGTACATAACATCCAACATAATGTCTTCTAAAATTGATCTAAGACCTCTAGCTCCTGTTTTTCTCTCTTTTGCCGCTTTAGCTATTGCTTTTAGTGCATCATCTTCAAACTTTAGATCAACATCGTCTATCTTAAACAATTTAGTATATTGTTTTGTCAGTGAATTCTTTGGTTCTTTCAAAATATGTACCATTGCATCTTCATCAATCTCTTGCAAAATAGCAGTCATATGAAGTCTACCGATAAGTTCAGGAATCAGTCCGTATTTTACAAGATCGTCCGCTTCAATTTTTTCCATTACATTTTCTTGTTCTTCTTTTGATTTCTTTTCTTGATTAAAACCTAGAACATTACCACCCTCTCTTTTAGAGATGATATCTTTCATTCCATCAAATGCACCACCACATATAAACAGTACATTTGTTGTATCTAATTGTATAGCATCTTGTCCAGGATGTTTTCTTCCACCTTTTGGCGGAACATTCACTTGGCTTCCTTCAACTATCTTAAGAAGTGCCTGCTGTACACCTTCACCACTTACATCTCTAGTGATACTTCTATTTTCAGACATCCTTGCAATCTTGTCGATTTCATCTATAAAGATGATACCCTGTTCAGCTTTTTTAACATCTCCATCTGCTGCTTGTATAAGTCTTGTTACAACATTTTCAACATCATCACCCACATATCCGGCTTCAGTTAAACTTGTAGCATCAGCAATAGCCAAAGGTACATCAAGGTACTTTGATATTGTTTGAGCCAATAATGTTTTACCGCTTCCCGTAGGTCCTATTAAAAGTACATTTGATTTTGAAAGTTCAGTAGTATCATCGTCATTTTTTTGCATAAAAATTCTTTTATAGTGATTGTAAACAGCCACACTTAATATCTTCTTTGCTTTATCTTGTCCTACTACATACTCATCCAATATCTCTTTTAACTCTTTTGGAGTCTTAATATCTTTATTTTGTATAGTTTCTTCTATATCTTGTTCGATATTTGTAGAAGCTTGTTCATTGCCTGTTTTATGACTTTCTATTATCTCATATGCAGATTTTGCACATGATTGACATATAGTAGCCTTATCTCCTGATATAATTGGATTTTCACTACTATCTGAAGTACCGCAAAAATCACATGTTTGATTTTTTTTATTCATCTATTCTATTTCCTTGTAAAAGGGATACCCCTTTTGGTATTCAAAATAAACTCTGCTAATACTTTTGCATATTTATTTTCAGTTGTTTCAATTATCTCTTTTGCACTTTCATTTAGTGGCTGTCCTGATTCAAAAAGCTTTTTGTACGCTTTTCTTATCTCGTCTATATCAGATCTATTTTCAAGTCTTCTTCTCAATCCTGTAAGATTAAGACCTCTAATTGTAGCTCTGTTTCCCTCTGTATTACAAAAAGGAGGTATATCTTGAACTATTATTGAACCACCACCTATCATAGCTTGTGTACCTATTTTACAGAATTGATGTATGGCACTTAGTCCACCTACCACTACAAAATCATCACACTCAACATGTCCTGCCAATGTTGCTACATTTGCGAAAATACAGTTATTACCGATTATACAATCATGAGCTACATGTGTATAACCCATGAAAAGATTATTATCACCTATTTTAGTGATAGATCCTCCACCTTTTGTTCCTGGATTAAATAATGTATGTTCTCTTATTGTATTGTTATCACCGATTATCAGTTCTACATCTTCACCATGAAATTTAAGATCCTGAGGAATTGTACCAAGCGTTGCATGAGAAAATATAGTATTATTTTCACCTATAGTAGTTTTTCCCTCTATGACGCAGTGACTACCTACAGAACTTCCCGCTCCAATTGTTACTTTGGCACCTATAATAGTAAAAGGCCCTATAGTTACATCTTCTGCTAATACAGCGCCCTCTTCAACTATTGCAGTTTTATGTATTTGTGCCATGCTATTTATCAACTATCATCGCTTTTAATTCAGCTTCTGATACCAGTACATCATCAATATAAGCTTTTCCATCTAATACAATAAGGTTTTTTCTAAGTTTGATAATAGATATTCTATATTCTAGTCTATCTCCCGGCTTTACAGGATTTCTGAACTTTGCTTTATCTATACTCATAAAGTATATAACTTTCTTTTGTAACTCTTCTTCACTTAAACCTGAACTTTTTAATGCCAGTATTCCACCTGCTTGTGCCATACCTTCAAGTATCATAACACCTGGATAGATTGGGTGTCCTGGAAAATGTCCCTCAAATACAGGCTCACTGATTGAAACATTTTTATATCCTGTTATAGATTCCCCCTCAATCATATCTGTAATTCTATCAACTAATAAAAATGGGTATCTATGAGGAAGTATCTTTTGTATCTCTACTACATCTAACATATGCGTATCCTATATAATAATCTTTAAGTATTTTACAACTTTTAATAGCAAAGATTATAGCAAAATATTTATTATAAAACAACTCATACATTTTTACTATAATAAATTTTATTTATATTGTTAATTATAATATTTAAAGGTACTTTTAAGATAATAAGTATAAAATCCTAAATAAAAAACAACAGAAAGGATTTTGATGTATAATAGAGATTATCTATCAAATAACAATAATAGCTCTAGTTATTCAAGAGATAACGAAGCTTATACTTCATCGCAAGAGCAAACACAAGCTCCTGCAAACTTAATGGCTTTTTTAAAAAGCACATACCAATTATTTGCTAGTTCACTTTTAGCAGCAACAGCAGGTGCATATATTGGTCTTGATATGGTAAGTGCCATATCTAGCTGGTATTGGGGATTGGTTATATTGGAACTTGTTCTTTTATTTGCATTATATGCAGTTAAAGACAAGCCTGGTATAAACCTTGCAGTACTTTTTGGATTCACTTTTATTAGTGGACTTACAATTACTCCACTTCTTAGTAGTGTATTTATGATGCCTGGCGGTGCTTCAATTGTGGCACAAGCATTCTTAATGACTTCGGTTGCCTTTGGTGGTATAAGTATGTTTGCACTTACTACTAAAAAAGATTATTCATTTATGGGTAAGATGCTTTTTATTGCAGTTATCATTTTAATTGTTGCAAGTTTAAGTAACATATTTTTCCAATCACCTATATTACAGCTTGCTATTGCAGGGATAGGTGCTTTAGTATTCAGTGCATTTATTTTATATGATACTCAACAAATAATAAAGGGTGGTTTTTCTACTCCAATTGAAGCCGCAATTGCACTTTATATCGACTTCTTAAACTTATTTGTTTCTTTACTTCAACTGCTTGCAGCATTTAACAGCGGCAAAGATGACTAAAGAAAATCTACGACTACTTGATGCCAATCTTAACAGACTAAGAGAAGGCATCAGAGTTGTTGAGGATATATGCAGATATATCTTCAATGACAAACAAACTTCACAAAAACTAAAAAACCTTAGACACAACTCCCGAATAAACCTTTATGAACAACTTTTAGACTCAAGAGATATTGTAAATGATGTACTTAAATCAACTACAAAATCTGAGCAAAATAGAGATGATCTAAACTCAATATTGATTGCAAATTTTAAAAGAGCTCAAGAAAGCAGTAGGGTTTTGGAAGAGTTTGGAAAACTTATTTCATCTGAAATAAGTGAGAACTTTAAAAATATAAGATATGAACTTTACGATCTTGAAAAGGTCATTCTTAAAAAAGATTAGACAGCTTACGGTACATAAGCTATCTTATTTATACCGCATGAAGCCTCAAATCCACACATAAGATTTGCATTTACAACTGCTTGTGATGATGCACCTCTAAGCAGATTATCAATACTACTGCTTACAAATAAAGCTGTTCCGTTTTGCTCCACAAAGATATCACAATAATTTGTCCCTGCCGTACTTTTTATATCAACAGGTTTATCTTTTATTCTTACAAATTCACTATCTTTATAGAACTCTTTTAAAATTGATTTAGCATCTATTTCTTGTTCAAGTGTTGTATATACATTTGCAAGCATACCTCTTGTTACAGGTATTAGATGAGGAACAAAATTGATATTAAGATCTTTTGTCTCAATCAACTTTACTTTTTCCGTTATCTCAGGGGCATGTCTATGCTTGAATGGATTATATGCAAAAATATTATCATTTACCGTTACAAAGTGTGTTGTTTCACTTAGTTTTTTACCTGCTCCGCTTACTCCGCTTTTTGCATCAATAAATACATTGTCCTTATCTTTTATATACTTTACAAATGGGATCAACCCTAAAAGTGCTGATGTTGGATAACAACCGGGATTGGCAACCAGATTTGCATTTTTAATATCTTCCTCGTAAAATTCAGGCAGTCCGTATACTGCATTTGGAATATTTTCTTTATCCACATGAGGACAGTAATGTTTCTCATATGTTTCAAGTTCCAGTCTGTAATCAGCACTTAAGTCTACAACTTTTACACCTAAAGATATTAGTTGTTTTGCAAAGCCCATAGATGTTTTGTGAGGTAAAGCTAGAAAACATATATCAGAACTTTTTGCAATATCTTCAGGGTCTGCTTTTTTTACATCTAAAGAGATAACTTTATCCAAACATGGGTGAATTTCATCTATTTTAGTCCCACCTTCACTATTGGCAATATATGAGATATTAAATTTTGGATGATTTAAGAGTATTTTTACAAGTTCAAGTCCAGTATAACCACTAGCACCTACAACAGCTGCATTTAGCATAGTTTACTCTCATCAAAATATACCTCTTCTACCTCAAATTCTTTTTTTCCACCAGGAAGTTGTGCGGTAAACTCATCCCCCTCACTTTTTCCTAAAATCTGTTTTGCCAATGGTGAATGAAATGATATATTTCCTATTTCAGGATTACTGTGAAGAGAGGATACGATAGTATAAACTATCTCCTCTTCAGTTCCTACATCTATTAACTTTACAGTAGAACCAAAACTCACCTTATCATGAGGGAGTGTTGAAGGATCTATAATAACTACTCTAGTAATAAGATCATCAAGTTCTGCTATTTTTTTATCGATATTTGCCTGATCCTCTTTTCCTGCATGGTACTCTGCATTTTCTTTTAGATCTCCCAGCTGTCTTGCTTCTTCAATGGCAACTAATATTTTTGGTCTTTGAACAAGTTTCATATCATTTAATCTCTGTGTTAATTGATCATAGTCTTTACTAGTCATAGGTTCTTTAGTCATAACTTATGTTTCCTTTTGATTATTTGTATATAAATTTCTATATTGATTAATATTTAAGAATTTTGATAGATTATATCATATAAAACAAAAAAACAGCAAATTTTGCTGTTTTTTTATTTAGAGTTTTTTTTATTTTTGAGGGTTTTTTTCCACTCTTTTTCAAACTTCTTTCTTTTCAGAAAAGAGAGGTTCTCAATAAACACATGTCCTGTAAGGTGTTCCATCTCATGCTGCCAGGCTACAGCTAAGAAATCATCTGTTTCCATAGTCTGTTTTTGACCGTGTCTATCAAAATACTCAACAATAATATGTTCAGCTCTTTTAACTTCTGCATGATATCCAGGTATACTTAAACACCCTTCGTCAAATATTTGTTCACCGTCTTTATGTGTTATTACAGGGTTTATCGCTTCTATAAGGTTTTCATCTAATTGTACAAGTTCATCTGCTGGATTTTCAGAGTTTTCCACAGGTATATTTATAATAAGTACATTCAGATCAACACCGATTTGTATAGCAGCAAGTCCTACACCGTTGTGCTGAATCATTGTTTCATTCATATCATCTAAAAGTGTGTGAAGTTCACTGTCAAACTTCTCCACATCTTTTGATTTTTTTCTAAGAATAGGGTTTGGATATACTAATATCTCTTTTACCATATGCCTACTCGTGTTTCTCTATTACTTTGTCAACTATACCGTAGTCACAAGCTTCTTGTGCACTCATAAAGTTGTCTCTTTCAGTATCTTCAGTTACTTTTTCAACATCTTGACCTGTATGCTTCGCTAAAAGACCATTAAGTTCATCTTTCATTCTTAATATCTCTTTTGCTTGAATAGCGATATCTGTTGCCTGACCTTGAGCACCACCTAAAGGCTGATGTATCATGATTCTGCTATGTGGAAGAGCAAATCTTTTACCAGGAGTTCCCGCACTTAATAAAAAAGCACCCATAGAAGCTGCTTGACCTATACAGATAGTACAAACATCAGGTTTGATATAGTTGATAGTATCAAACATACTCATACCACTTGTAACAACACCGCCCGGAGAGTTTATATAAAGATATATATCTTTCTCAGGATCTTCCGCTTCTAAAAATAAAAGCTGTGCAACTACAGTTGAAGCAACTTGGTCATTTACTTCACCGCTTAGCATGATGATTCTGTCTTTTAGAAGACGAGAGTAGATGTCGTAACTTCTCTCTCCTCTTCCTGTTTGTTCAACAACTACAGGTATATATGACATAATTACGCAGCTTTCTCGTCTAGAAGTTTAGTTATAACTTTTTGTTCGATCATTGACATCTTGATAGCTGGAATGTATCCTGCTTCTTGATATTGCTTGATTAAAGCTTGACCGTCTTGACCAGTCATCATCGCTTCATAGTATAAAGTTTGAGTAACTTCTTGATCAGAGATATCAACACTTTCAGCTTTAGCTAAAGCATCTACGATAAATGTAGCTTTAACACTTTTTGTAGCTTCAGGAGTTGCTTCCTCTTTCATCTCTTCAATCTTAGCAGCATCTTCTTGTAGTGCTTTGATCTCATCTTCAGTCATAGTTCTAACTTTGTTGTTAATGATTTGACTGATCTCTTGATCTAACACAGCAGTTGGAAGTGCGAAGTCAATTTTTTCTACTAAAGTTTCTAAGTATGCCGGTTTTAGCTCTTCATTGTAGTAAGAATTAACTTTGTCAGCTTTGATCTGCTCTTTTACTTTATCTTTTAAAGTATCTAAAGTTGCATCTTCTTCTTGTGGAAGCATTTTTTTAGCAAACTCATCATCAATTACAGGCTCACCTTTTTCTTGAATCTCATTTAACTTAACTTTAAATACAACTTCTGCACCAGCTAAATCTTTTGATTGGTATTCTTCAGGGAAAGTTACATTGATCTCTTTTTCTTCATCGTATTTCATACCGATAACTTGATCTTCAAATCCAGGTATAAATGAACCAGAACCGATCTCTAATGTATGACCTTCAGCTTTTCCACCGTCAAATGCTACACCATCTTTGAAACCTTCAAAGTCGATAACAGCGAAGTCACCTTCTCTTACCATTCTTTTTCTTTTGATTTTAGCTAATGGAGCTTGACTTCCAGCCATCTCTTTTAATCTATCTTCAATTTCTGAATCTTCAACAGTTTTATCTTCTACTTCTGGTAATAATGCTTTATAATCACCTAAGTCAAAATCAGGTCTGCAAGAGATTTGGATCTCTACATCGATATCACCGTTGTCTTTTTTGTCAAACTTAGTTATTGCAGGCTCACCGATAAGTGCATCGTTAGCAATCTCTAAATCTTTTAATGCTGCATCAAAGATACCTCTTAGTGCTTCACTTTCTGCATCTTGAGTCATTTTCTCTGCATATCTTTGTTTTACTACTGCTACAGGTACTTTACCTTTTCTAAAACCTTGAACATCCATAGTCTTAGCAGCTTGCTTAGCTATTTTGTTTAAGTTAGTCTCTATATCAGATCCTGATACAGTTGCTGTAACAACAGCATTTGCTTCATTTGTTTTTGTTGCGTTAAATTCCATATAAATTGAACTCCATTTTTTAATTTTTCCGTTGATTTTATCTAAAATTAGCTTAAAATCAGCTCTATTTGATATTTGTGGGGTTTTGATTTAATTTAATGCATCCATTGTAGTTATTTGTATCAATCTTGAATATCAAATTTACCTAGCAGGTTAGAAAAATCGGTTTTTCCGATTTTTCTCATAGATGCCTATTTTCAAATTCACCATCTTTATAGATATTTAATATATGTTCATTTATTGTTGAACGACCTTTTCCAAAAGTTCTCCCATTTGCTCAATAGTTAACCAAATATTTTCATCTTGTAATAGTACATCTACTTTGACATCTTGGTTATCTGATTTGTAGATTAGGAATTGTGCAGTTGAGTTTTTTATTTTTAGGTTTTTGTTCATTTCTTATTTTCCCAGATATTTTTTTATCCACTATATGATTATCTTCTTCTAATATTTTAGATAGTCTATTAATTTGATTCATTTTGCTATTTTATCCAAAATGTAATTTAAAGTTTATTTGTACACACAACTATTAATAAATAACATTTATAGTGTTA
>JAYEKV010000057.1:0-1770 GCA_034716855.1 Campylobacterota bacterium
ATGAATTAAAACATATGATTTTTAAAAACACTTGGTCACTTTATGCTATAATTTTTATCTAGAAAATATTTTTATCTAAGTGACCAAGTGTTTCCGACATGGGTGTCCAAGTACTCCGATATATGCAATTAGATCAATAGAGTTATTATTGTATTGTTCTATTGATTTTCAAGGTTTTTATTTAGGTGAGCCTAAACAACCGTAAATGGTTAAATTCAAAAGAAGTATTAAGAGTTTGTTAATACTTCTTTGTTATAATAAAAATAATTGAGGTTAATGTGGATATATATAAAAATATTTTTAATGTAAAAATGTCATATATTGTAATTTTTGCATCTTTAGTAATATGGACATCATTTGCATACTATACAATGAATGAACTCATAAGCACACAAAAAGTATATGGTAAGATTATCAATATAAGTGGTAAGCAAAGGATGCTTTCTCAAAAAACAACACTAATTGCAAAAAGATATTATGAGACTAAAGATAAAAAATTAAAAAATCATTTAGAAGAATTAATGACTTTAATGAAAAGTGATCATAAGTATATAGTATCAAATTTAACTTCAGATAACATGGAAAAGATATATTTTAATAATCCACATAATATTGATGAGAAAGTTAATATTTATTTTAAACTATTAGATAGTTTTTATATTAATACTAATTTAGAAAGTTTAAAGAAAATTGAGAAGTATTCATTTGAGTTGTTGCCAAGGTTAAATTCTGCGGTATATGCATTTGAGGATGAGAACAATAAAAATACAATTGAACTTGAAAGTAGAGAACAATTAATATTTATAGGTACAATAATAACTTTGATACTTGAAGCTTTTTTAATAATGATGCCAGCTTTGAGAATTATAAGAGAGTCACAAGATAAATTAAAAAACTTTAACTTAAAACTTAAAGATGAAGTTAAAGTAAAAACCAGAGAGATAGAAAAAGAGCATAAATTACAAAAAGTTTATTTAGATAGTTTAAATTCTTTAGTTGTTGTACTTGATACAAAAGGCAATGTGATGCTGATTAATCGAACTGGATGTGATGTTCTAGAGTTTAGTGAAAATGATATTTTAGGAAAGAATTGGTTTGAGATTGGAGTGTTGCCTGAAAATATAAAAGAAGATGTTCAGAAATATTTTCAAAATATAATATCAGGTAACGAAGATCTTGTAACAGATTGTTTTGAAAATCAATTAGTATCAAAGAACAATGAAACAAAGTTATTTACTTGGTCTAATAGATTATTAAAAGAAAATGGAAATGTTATTGGAATAATTAGTGCGGGTATAGATATAACAAAAGAAAAGAATCAAGAGAAAATCATTACAGAACAAGCAAAATTAGCTGCTATGGGAGAGATGATAGGGAATATTGCTCATCAATGGAGACAGCCACTAAATGTAATATCTGTTGCTGCAACAGGAATAATTTTAGAAAAAGAATATAATACATTAAATGATTATAAACTAATTGAATCATGTAAAATGATAGATGAAAATGCACAATTTCTTTCACAAACAATAGATGACTTTAGAGATTTTATAAAAGGTGATACAAAACCTGTGAAATTTGATATTAAAAATGACACAGACAAGTTCTTGAAGCTTGTAAATTCTTCAATTAAAAATTATTATTTAAATATTATTTTAGATTTACAAGAACATGTAGAGATTAATGGCTATCCAAATGAACTTATTCAATGCTTTATCAACATTTTTAATAATGCTAAAGATGAGCTAAAAAAAAGAGATGAGGAAGATA
>JAYEKV010000058.1:0-3847 GCA_034716855.1 Campylobacterota bacterium
GCTACAATAGCCAAAGCCAATATATCAAAAAGATCCATAAGATTGTACTTGAAACTAAGAGTGTTTTTAATACTGGCACATAGATACCAAGCTACCTGAGCACCGCAAATATCTTTGAACTCAAAGTTGCAGTCTGATTGCTTTGGATTGACTATAGCATAGGCAGCAGGGAGCTTTTCACCTACCGTATGATGATCTGTTATAATAAGGTCAAGACCTCGCTGATTACATATATCCGCTGCTTCAAAAGCACTGATACCGTTATCTACAGTTATAACTATACCCTCTTCTATCTGTTCTAAAATCAAAGGGCTTAAACCATAACCATGCTCAAATCTGTTTGGGATGATATAGTTTATCTCAACACTAAGTTGTGAGAAAAACTCCACCATAATAGCCGTAGATACTACACCATCTACATCATAGTCACCTACCAGGTTTATAGTCTCATTATTTTGTATAGCTTGTACTATTCTATCCACTGCTTTTTGCATATCTTTGAAACTATCAGGCTGGGGAAAACTTTTTAGAGTATTGTACTTGTGATCTTTTATTCTGTTGTGTAAAATTTTTTCTATATCTTCTATTGTAAGTTTATTCATAAATATGATTATATCCTTTTTAAACTATTTTTAGATAAAATAATAGACTTTTATAAATTATTAAATATAGGATTATTAAATGGATAAAGCAAAATATATCTGGATGGATGGTGAACTAACTCCTTGGGATGAAGCACAGGTTCATGTTCTAACACATACTCTGCATTATGGGAACGGTGTTTTTGAGGGTACAAAAGCATATAAAACACACGATGGAAGATGTGCTATTTTCAAACTGCAAGAACACACAAAAAGACTTTTTGATTCTGCGAAAACTACACTGATCGATATACCGTACACTATAGATGAGTTAAATGATGCACAAGTTAAAATATTACAGGAAAATGAGTTGTTTGAAGGTGCTTATATCAGACCTCTTGTATATCTTGGATACGGTGTAATGGGAATCTATCACAAAGAGTGTCCGGTAAATGTAAGTATAAGTGCTTGGAAATGGGGAGCATACCTTGGTGAAGAGGGTCTTAAAAACGGTATAAGATTAAAAATGTCTTCATTTACAAGAAACTCAAACACTTCAGGACTTGGTAAAGCAAAAGCAGCTGCAAACTACCTAAACTCTCAAATGGCAAAATTTGAAGCTGTTGAAGCTGGATACGATGAAGCACTTTTAAGAGACGATCAAGGATATATCGCAGAAGCTAGTGGGGCATGTTTTTTCATGGTAAGAGACGGTAAACTTATCTCTCCTCCAAACGACAACAGCTTAGAGTCAATCACTCAAGCTACTATTATTGATCTAGCATGTGATATGGGGATAGAAGTTATAAGAAGAAGAATCACTAGAGAAGAGGTATATACTTGTGATGAGTGTTTCCTAACAGGTACTGCGGCAGAAGTAACTCCTATTAGAGATATAGATGCTAGAGTTATAGGATGTGGAAGCAGAGGAGATATAACAGAAAAACTTCAAACTGCATACTTTGATGTAGTTGCAGGAAAAAATGAGAAGTATTTAAAAGATTTAACTTATATCAACTAACATGAACAATACAGATTATATTAAAGAAAAATTAAATACACTAAGAGTAAATTTAACAGTGAGAACTTTAATCTTGATTGCTGTTTCATCAGGAACAGCTAGTTTAGCTCTAAAAGGTGCTAACTTTAATTTTGATAGTGTTATAAATGTAATGTTCACTTTAGGTATACTTTTAAGTATCTTTATACTTATTTTGTTGACAATTTATGATTATCAAATCAAAAATCTTACAAAAAAACTGGAGTGGTAATATGGACTCAGGAATTATCGCAATGATTATTTTAACGATTTTAGCTGTAATCGCTTTTAGTTATAGTACATACACTACTATATCAGATTAGAATATTCAATATTAAATACACAATTTTTACAAAGGAAAATAAATAATGCCAATCGACAACGATTATTTTAAAAACAGACAAAAACAACAAGGAAGTCAAAAAGACTCTTCAAACAACCAAGGTGGAGGTAACGGTGGAAACGGTGGAGGTGGATACCAGCCACCTTTTGAGCCACCTCAACTATTTAAGAACTTTGGAAAAGGTTCTGCTACAATATATGCTATCATAGCAGTAGCCGTGATAATTTTTATGGCTAAGCCTTATGTGATAATCAACTCAGGTGAAGTTGGTATCAAAGTAACTACCGGTAAATATGAAAGTGATCCATTACAACCTGGTTTCCATCTATATATCCCTGTGATACAAAAAGTTATCACTGTAGATACAAAAGTAAGACTTATAAACTATAAAACTATAGAAGATATGAGTGGATTTGACAGCGGTATCAAAATAAACCCTGCTATTAATATCCTTGATGCTAGAGGTCTGCCAGTTTCTATTGAGTTAACTGTACAATATAAACTTTTACCACACGGTGCTCCGAATACTATTGCAACTTGGGGTCTAAGCTGGGAAGATAAAATCGTAAATCCAGTAGTAAGAAACATTGTAAGAAATGTTGTTGGTGGATTTAATGCAGAAGATTTACCAATGCAAAGAAATGCAATAGCAACACAAATTGAAAATGGTATTAGAACAGAGATTGAATCATTAGAAGGGAAACCTGTATCTATTGAATCAGTACAATTAAGAGAGATAGTACTTCCACAAAAGATCAAAGATCAAATTGAAAAAGTACAAGTTGCAAACCAAGAGTCTGAAAGAGTTAAGTATGAAGTTCTAAGAGCTAAACAAGAAGCTCAAAAGAAAGCTGCTTTAGCACAAGGTGAGGCTGATAAAAATAGAATTGAAGCACAAGGTAGAGCAGATGCAGTTACTATTGAAGCAGATGCACAAGCTAAAGCAAACAAATTAGTAGCTCAATCACTTACACCTAAATTACTTCAAATGCAGCAAATTGAAGTTCAAGGTAAATTCAATGATGCACTAAGAGAAAATAAAGATGCTAAGATCTTCTTAACTCCTGGCGGATCAACTCCAAATATCTGGGTTGATACAAAAGACAAAGCAAGAGATACAGCTATCCACTAATAAACTAAAAGAGAAAGGTTCTTACCTTTTTCTTTTTTTTACCTCCTAAAACTCCTCAAAGGTACAACATGAACATCATAGAAAAAATTGATTTTGAAAAACAAGACGGTATCGTTCCTGTAATAACACAAGACAATACAACCAACGAAGTACTTATGCTTGCATACATGAACAAAGAAGCTTTAGAATTAACACTTAGCACAAACTACGCACACTATTTCAGCAGAAGTAAACAAAGACTTTGGAAAAAAGGTGAAAGCTCTGGACACACACAAGAGGTGGTATCTATAAAAGTTGACTGTGACAACGATACTATTTTGTTAAAAATAAATCAAGAAGGTGTAGCGTGTCATACAGGGAGAAAGTCATGTTTCTTTACTGATGTTTCTACAGGTGAGGTAAAAGACAATGTTGAAGTAGATACTACTGCTGCATATGGTGTGATAGATACCCTTTACCATACTATCCAAGAGAGAAAAAATGATGACCCATCTAAATCATACACAGCAAAACTTTTAAATGGAAAGCAAAACTCTATGCTTAAAAAGATCGTAGAGGAAGCGGGAGAATTTACCTTTGCAGTAAAAGACAATGACACTGAAGAGATCATCTATGAGGGTGCAGATCTTATGTATCACTGTTTAGTTGCTCTTGCATCACAAAATATAAGTCCAGATAGAATCAAGCAAGAGATTGCAAGAAGATTTGGGCTAAGTGGTATAGAGGAAAAAAACTCTAGAGTTCAAGAGTAA
>JAYEKV010000058.1:3947-8083 GCA_034716855.1 Campylobacterota bacterium
CTCATAAACCCCACTTTTTTATCCCTGTCAAATTGTGACTTTTCCTCTTTTTTTATCTCTTCTATAAAATCATCTATAGTAAAAGAAGGTTCATCTTGAACTGCTATTTTATATGCTGTATTTTTTATGACCATCTCTATTTGACCGCCTGTTAGATTATACTTAGAGAGTTTTACTATATTCATATCTTTTTCAACTGGAAGATTTGCAGGAAGCATTTTATTCCATAGTTCAATTCTTTGTTTTTCATCTGGCTTTAAAAATTCTATTTTATAGTTAAATCTTCTGCTAAATGCCTTGTCAATACTATCAAGAAGATTTGTAGTAGCTACAAGCATGCCGTCAAAATTTTCTATCTGTTCTAAAAAGATATTCTGCATCTGGTTGTGCATCTTATCGCTTCCGCTTATCTGACCACTTACTCTGTTACTTAAAAACTGGTCTGCTTCATTTAAAAGAAGTATTGGTTCACTTTTTGTTTTTATACATAGATCTTTATACTCGTCAAATATCTTTCTAACATTCTTTTCACTCTCTCCAACATACATAGATAATATCTTGGAACAATCAAAACTCAGAATCTGTCTTTTTAAAGATTTTGCTAAAGCAAGTGCGGTAACAGTCTTACCAGTACCTGCTGCCCCATAGAAAATAATCCTTGCATCGATACCTTTTTTCTTATCTTTGATCCCCCACTTTTTAAGTCTATCCACAACTTTTTTATCTACTTGCTTTAAAAGTGTATCAAGGGTATTTTTTGTCTTCTCATTTAGTACAACATCATCAAGTGTTTTTTTAGGCTCAACAAGCTCAAACATATCTTGCTCTTGAAGTACTGCATCAAGCTTTATCTTTTGTGTTCTTTTTGTTTTTTTTGTTGGGTGTGATATCTTGTAAAGTATCTGTTCCGGTATATAAAAGTTTCTATTTATACCGCCAAAAGGGGTAAGCATCTCATCATAATCTATAAGTGCATTTGAGATAAGATTGCCACTCTCTTCTAGTAGGCTTCTGTGTTTTATCTTCTCATAGTCATCACTTGATATAAGTGCTATAAGTGAGTTCATATCTCTTATAGATTCATCACTTCCACCATACTCCTCTTTTAAAAGTGCCAAGAAGATCATCTGCTCTTTCTCTTCAAGATTATACTCTTGAAAAAAATCTTCTAGCATGATAGGACTTTGTGTAGTTTGCACTCTCTCTTTTATTCTTGTTTCAAGAAGTACCAACTTTGTTCTAAGACGGTGTGCATTGGGTGAATTTTCATCAAAGTTGTGTTTTACCACATTTAGTTTTTGTGCAAGGTCTATTTTAAAGAATTGATCCTGCAGATATTCAAGATGATCACTGTACTCTTTAACCTCAGGAAGGATAAGCTCTAAAGAACCAACCTCCAAAAGCTTTAAAAATGAACTACTTAAAGTAACCGCACTGTTTATAAGCTCCAAATTTGACTGTTCACTTATCTTTGTACCCATAAAACTACTTTGAGTTATCCATCCTAATTCTAAAAGATTTTTAATATCACTTAAGTGATCTAAATGTTCTAACTCTTTTAAACTGTAATACTCACCCAAAAGGTCAACAACCGCCATACTGTCTATCCCTATAATATACTGTTTGGCAAGATACTGAAGAAGTATTGCTTCATCTTTACTACACTTAAGATGAGAAAACAACTCTAGAGTTTCTATATTATCAGCTTGGATAAACTGGATAACATTTTTCATCTATTTTTCCAAAGCATACATAGCTTTTATCTCATCTGCCCAGATAGTTTCATCTATAGTTTCAAGCACCATAGGGATATCATCCATTCTTTCATCATTCATCATAAATCCAAAAGCATCCCAGCCTATCTCACCTTGCCCTAAACTATGGTGTCTGTCTACACGGCTTCCAAGTTCTGGCTTTGAGTCGTTTATATGCATCCCCATTAAGAACTCTCGCCCAACTATTTTGTCGAAATCTGACCATGTTTTATCATAGGCTTCACGAGTTCTTATATCGTAGCCTGCTGTAAACATATGGCAGGTATCTATACATACACCAATTCTGCTTTTATCTTCAACTCTGTCTATGATATACTCAAGATGTTCAAATTTATAGCCAAGGTTCGTACCCTGCCCTGCCGTGTTTTCTATAACAGCTTTTACATTTTTTGTACGATCAAGTGCTATATTTATAGACTCTGCTATCACATCAAGACACTCCAACTCGGCATAGTGTAATTTTTCTGCATATTCAGGGTCTCTTTTACCAAACTTTTGCAAATGACTTCCCGGATGAAAGTTAAGTCTGTCAAGTCCTAGTATGTCACATCTTTCAAGTTCATCTATAAAGGCATTTCTACTTTTTTCAAGCTTCTCTTCGTCTGGATTTCCAAGATTGATAAGGTAACTGTCGTGAGGAAGGATATGTTTTGGCAAAATTTTACTCTCTTCAAGATTTTTAAACCACGCATCTAAGGTTTTTGTATCAAAAGGCTTTGCTTCCCATCTTTTTTGATTTTTAGTGAAAAGTGCAAAAGCTTTTGCACCTATCTCCATAGCGTTTAGCGGAGCATTTTGAACTCCACCGCTTGCACTTACATGAGCACCTACGAATTTTTTCATTATTTATTTACCTTTTTTATATTTTTATCTATTATATTTTGTGCAATTATAGGATATTATTTGTTTATGGTGTATTAAAAATACTATTTAACTTTTATAAATATACCGTTTGTTTTGTCTTTATAATATATTTTATTTTCACCAAAAAGTTTATATAAAAAATCATCCTCATATGAACCATGAAGATACTTTATATTGAACTGTTTTGAACTTATACACTCAAAAGTACTTTGACATACTTTATCTTTATATATCTGAAGATCAAGTGCCACTTGACCTACTGCATATATCTGTAGTTCTATATGGTCATCAAATCTTGTAATAAATCCCTTGTCGTAAAACTTCATATATGGTGTTTTAAATATTACAGTTGAACTTATTGACTCCAGTGGCTGTTTTGAAGCACATGAGGTAAACGCCAGTATGAGTAATAAGCTTGTAAAAAAATATTTGTACAAATAAATTCCTTTTAAAAAATCTATTATAACTTTAATTTGGTATAATATTCTTTATGGATAACTATGAATATACACAACTGCTAAAAAACTTAAATAACAAACTTGAAAATATAGAATCAATTTTAAAACCTGATGAGATAAACAAAAGACTTGAAGAGATCACAACTATGGAGCAAGAGCCTAATTTTTGGGATGATATAGAAACTGCCACAAAAATAGGTAAAGAGAAAAATATTCTTTTAGGAAGACTTTCAACTTTCAACAAAGCAAATGATGCTATTACGGATGCGGATGAGCTGTATGCTATGGCTTTGGAGGAGAAAGATGATGAAACAGTCGAAACTCTTTTTGAAGAAGCATCACAACTTGAAGAGCTTATACAACAAACAGAGATAGCAGTGATGTTAAGTGCTCCTGAAGACAGTAGTAATGCAATCGTTACTATTCACCCAGGAGCAGGAGGTACAGAGTCATGTGACTGGGCAAATATGCTGTATCGTATGTATCTAAGGTGGGCTGAAAGAAAAGGATACAAAGTAGAAATTCTTGACTATCAGCCAGGTGATGAAGCAGGTATAAAAGATGTGAGTTTTATAGTAAGCGGTGTAAATGCTTACGGCTATTTAAAAGCAGAAAATGGTATACACAGACTTGTAAGGATATCACCTTTTGACTCTAATGCAAAAAGACACACCTCTTTTAGTTCTGTTATGGTATCGCCAGAAATTGATGATGATATAGCTATAGAGATAGAAGATAAAGATATAAGAATAGATACATACAGAGCTTCAGGTGCCGGTGGTCAGCATGTAAATAAAACTGAATCAGCTATAAGAATTACACACATCGAAACAGGTGTAGTGGTACAGTGTCAAAATGACAGAAGCCAGCATAAAAACAAAGCAAGTGCCATGAAGATGTTAAAGTCAAGACTTTACGAGCTGGAGCTTGAAAAACAAAAAGCGGAACAAAACGGTACTCCAAAAAGTGAAATAGGCTGGGGTCATCAGATCAGATCATATGTGATGCAGCCATACCAGCAGGTAAAAGATACAAGAAG
>JAYEKV010000059.1:0-1760 GCA_034716855.1 Campylobacterota bacterium
TATTTTGAGAGAAAAATTGAACAGAAGAAAATAAAAGAAGATAAAAATATAAAAAATTTAGAACTTATAAATGATTTTTATAACATATTACATTTTGCAAGTGGAATTAAAAATATTTCAAAAGTTGCTTTGGAGTTTATATCTAAACAATTAAATTGTTATTCTGCTTCAATATATATTTCAAACTATAAAAATATGAAGTTACAACTTTTGGGCGTATATAATAGAAATATAGATAAATCAACAAAAATAATTGATATGTATGCAGGTACTATAGGTGAAGCTTTTGCTTCAAAACAAATAAAAACAAATATATATAAGAATAGGCAGGTAGTTGCTATACCTTTAATAGATAACAATAAAACAATAGGTGTAGTAGAGCTAAAATTTTATAGTGATATAGAAGAATTTAAATTAAATAAACAAGAAAAGATGGTTTTTAAAATCATCACAAATGTTTTGTTAAAAGAGATAGAAGATGAAAAAAATAAGAAATATTTTAATCTAATAAATAAAAATGTTTTGTTATCAAGTACAAATACAGATGGGGAGATAACTTTTGTAAGTGAAGCTTTTTGTAAAGCTACCGGATATAATAAAAAAGAGTTAATAGGAGGGACGCATCAACTCCTAAGAGATCCAGATGTAGATAATAAAACATTCAAGGGTTTATGGGAAACCATAAAAAGTGGTAAAACATGGCATAAGGATATACCAAATATTAAAAAAGACGGTTCTAAATATTGGGCAAAGACAACAATAACTCCGGAGTTTGATTTTTATGGAAATATTATAGGCTACGATGCAATTAGAGAAGATATAACAGATAAAAAACTTATAGAACAGATATCTATAACAGACTCTTTAACTTCACTTTATAATAGAAGGTATTTTGACAAGATGTTTATAAAGCAGATGAATCTTGCGAAAAGGTTTTCTAAAACACTTATCTTTGGTATTTTGGATATAGATCATTTTAAACAATATAACGATACCTATGGACACCAAGCAGGTGATGAGACACTTAAAAAAGTAGCAAAATGTTTACATGGTACTTTAAAAAGAGAAGATGATCTTGTATTTAGACTTGGGGGTGAGGAGTTTGGAGTGCTTTATTTTGTAGAGGAAGAAAAAGATGGTATAGCTATCGCTAGAGAGATAAACTCTAATGTTGAGCAATTAAAAATAGAACATACAAAAAACAGTGCTTCCTCTTATGTGACTATATCTTGCGGTCTTTATATTTATAAGGGTGAGGATGAAAGTACTGAACAGATATATAAAAAAGCGGATGACCTTTTATACAAGGCAAAAGAAAATGGAAGAAATAATATATACTTTAATACTACAGGGGTAAAGAATTGATACAAGAGATAATAGATGAGGGAAGAGTAGAGATATATCTACAGCCAATCGTAAATATAAAAGATAAAAAAATATATGCATTTGAAGCTTTAACAAGAGCATATGATACTAATAAAGAGTATATCTCCCCTGTGGAACTTTTTGAGGAGGCTAGAAAAGAGCATCTATCATCTAAACTTGACTGCTATGTGCGATCATTGGCATTGAAGAAGTTTGAGGATTATTATAAAGATGATAATAGTTTACTTTTATTTTTAAACTTTGAATCCTCTATTATTGATGATGACAGCTCTGATAGTTTTATAAATACAGTAAAATCAAGTGAAATAGTTCCATCAAATATAGTTGTGGAGATAAAAGAGGATAGCGTGAACAATAGCAAATATCTTGAAAAG
>JAYEKV010000060.1:0-8023 GCA_034716855.1 Campylobacterota bacterium
TATTTTTTTACTTTCATTACTAATAATAACAGTAGCATTTAAAGATGCAGACAATATAAGTATTAGAAATAAACATATACTTCTCATAGATATACTATCCTGTCTTTCCCACTGCTTTTTGCTTCTCGTAGTGCTTCTAGTGATCTATTTATCATATCTTCAACATCTTCCATATTCTTATCTCTTGTTGCTACACCAATACTTACAGTCCATTTTATATTTGTTTTTGGTGTGCTTATTGTTTTTTCCTGTATAGAATCTTTTATAAACTTTATACTGTACTTTACCGCCTCTTCAGTGGGAAGTGAACAAACTATTGTAAAACCATTTGCATCTGTTCTGCCAAAGACAGAATTAGTACAAATCACCTCCCGTATAGCTTTAACAGTTTCTTTTATCACATCATCCCCATAATTACTTGAATATACTTTATTTATACTCTCCAAATCATCTATATCAATAGTTACAGCTCTTAGGTCAGGTTCTTGCTCTTTAAATTTTATATCGGCATTTTTTAAAAAATTATATCTATCTCGAACTCCTGTAAGATTATCCTTCAAATCTAATTTTACAGCAGTTGAATTTTCTAAAATAATCTCTATTTTCTTTTTTAACATTATAGGTATAAAAGGTTTTGTGATCACATCTACACAACCTATAGTATAAGCTTTTTCAATAACATCATTTGAGATATTTGAAGTGATAAATAAAACCGGTATATCTTTTAATTTAGGGTTGAACTTTATATGTTCACACACCTCAAAGCCATCCATATGGGGCATCATTATATCTAGCAGTATTAGATCTACCTTTTCATCTTCAAGCATATCCAAAGCAATTTGACCACTTTTTGACAAAAGTACATCATAATGATCACCTAAAATATCTATAAAAGCATTTAAACTTGACTTTTGATCATCTACAATCAACACTGTTGGCTGTTTTATATTACAACTATTATCTTTATCCATCTATACCATCCATTATTTTTAAAGCTTTTTTAAAATTAAACTCATCTATATTTTTTTGTATATTATAAAATAGTACTTTATCTTCACTATTTAACTCATACTTTGCAATCTCTTCAACTATAGGTTGACACTTTTTAACTCTTTTTGACGCAACTGCTAACTTTAGATCACTAAACAACTGATCTCTTTTAACAATACTAAGGGCTAAGCTATTTGTACTAAGCGGCAATTTTGTGGTGCTGAATTTGTTTTTTAGTTCATCTATTACTTTGACTAGTTCTGATTTTAGAATTTTTAGAATTGTTTTATCTTGTGTCAATTCTAACTCTTTTGCTATTTTATTTAAATTTACAGCACCTATATTTCCAGCCAACCCTTTTAGTGTATGGATAGTTCTATTAAGTTGATCATCACTATTTATATCATCAAAATTGATATTTTCATAATCTTTTACAAACTCATTTAATATCTTAGAGTAAAGTTTTCCATTTCCACTCATATGCAATAAGCCTATAGACCTATCTATATTTTTAAAGTGTGGGATATCAACTGTTTCACTATTCGTACTATCAACCAACAACTCTTTATTTTGAACTTTTTTATCAATATACTCTAAAAGTGTAGAATATAGTTTATCTACATCTACTGGTTTATTTAGATGTTCATCCATACCGATATCTTTAGTTTTTTCTATATCCTCTTTCATAGCATTTGCTGTTAAGGCTATTATTGGTATCTCTTTATTATCTTTTCTAATAATCTTAGTTGCTTCATATCCATCCATAATAGGCATCTGCAGATCCATAAAAATCAATTCATATTTATCTTTGTTTTGATTATATAGATCCACTGCTTCTTTTCCGTTGTTAGCTACCGTTATATCTATACCGCTATCTTCTAGAAGCCCTATAATAATATCTTGATTTATCTTATTATCTTCAACTAAAAGTATAGATGAACCCTCTAAGAGAGATATATCAACATCTTTGTTTTTTAGATATCTTTTCTTTTTTATATCACAAACGCCTAAAAATACCTCATTTAATGTATCATGTAAAAGAGATGGATTTATTGGCTTTTGCAAAAAGAAATTTATACCCACATCTTTTGCTAAAGTATATATAGATTCTTGCCTAAAAGCACTTACCATTATAATTGTTGGTGGTTTTTTTAGTTTACACTCTTGATTGATCAATCTTGTTGTTTCTATCCCGTCAAGTTTAGGCATATTCCAATCCATAAATATAACATCATATTTTGATTTACAATTATCCATAAGCTTTAAAGCTTCAAAACCACTAAAAGCAACATCTACATTTAAATCAAAATTTCCCAATATAGTATGCAGTATCTCATGCCAAGTTTTATTGTCATCTACTACAAGAACTTTTTTATTGCTAAACTGTGTATACCTTTTAAGCTCTGATTTTATCTCTTTTAGATCAATTTCAAAGACAAAACTACTCCCTTTACCTATTTTGGATTCAACTTGTATCTCTCCATTCATCAACTCTATAAGCTGCTTAGATATAGCTAAACCAAGTCCTGTACCGCCATACTTTCTAGTTATTGTGCCGTCTGCTTGATTAAATGACTCAAAAAGATTCTCTTGTTCACTTTTAGTCAATCCTATTCCAGTATCTTTTATCTCAAATCTAAACCTATTATCATTAACTTTTTTGATATAAATACCAACTTCCCCTTCATCTGTAAACTTTATAGCATTGCCTACAAGATTTGTGATCACTTGTGTTATCCTCACGGGATCACCATAAAAGTTTTTACCCACTGAATGATCATAACTCACTATTATCTCAAGGTTTTTTTCATGTACTTTTAATTCAACTAGATCAATAACATTATCTATAACTTTAAATAGATCAAACTTTATATTTTCAATTGTCAGTTTATTGGCTTCAATTTTAGAGATATCTAAAATATCATTGATAATAGTAAGTAGACTTTTAGCACTTTTGTCTATTTTTTGCATAAAACTTTTTTGTTTCTTATCTAGTTTTGTTTGTAAAGCAAGATGAGACATCCCTATGATTCCATTCATAGGTGTTCTTATCTCATGGGACATATTGGCTAAAAATTCAGATTTTATTTTTGTAGCTTCTTGGGCTTTGTTTTTTTCACTTTCGAGCTCTTGTGTTCTTATTAGTACTTTTTTTTCAAGATCCTCATTTAACTTATCTAAATCATTTGTATATTTTTTTAACATTACTGTTTTTTCATTAAATCTTGATACTAAAAATCCAAATTCATCCCTAGAATCAATATGCAGTAAGTCATTGGAATTTTCTTTTAATTGATTTTCAATAAGAACTATCGGGTTTATGATAAGTTTTTTTATAAAGAAGTAAGCCATTATTGCAAAAAATCCAACTATAAAACCTATAACCATTATAATATTATTAAAAATTCTATCACTTTGTGATAATATAGTTTTACTTGGGATTACTACAACCAAGCTCCAATGGGTTTGTGGCTGCTTTATAGATATAGCAAGTGATTGTTGCTTTAAAAGTGGATCATTTTTTATTAAAGTCGTTTTGATATGATTATTGCTTAGGGATATATTATTTCTACTGTCTTGTATTAGATTAGCTATCTTGATTGCTTCATTTTTATCTATTTGTTTACTATTTTGTTCCAAATATAAAGCTATTTTGTTATATTTAATATCATCATTTAGTATATTTTTAGAGTACAAGATATTATTCAATTTTTTATACTCAGGTTGTTTTAAAGTCAATTTATCAAAAGTGATATAGTTGTTGTTTTCTTTGGATTTATTCTCATCAGGATATGATAAGAATTTATCATTTCTATCTAAAATAAATCCATACCCGCCAAGCTCTTTTATATTTGTATCTAAAAAGTTTTTTAAACCATCAAGTATTATATCAACAGTAGCAACACCGATAAATTCATTGTTTTTATAAATTGGAGCACTTACTGTTACCATTGGTTCAAATGAGTATGGATCTACATACGATTTTGACCAATACACCTCACCCTCTTTATAAAACTTTACAGGCACATACCACTCTTCATTGTGATAGCCTGTACCATTCATATCATTATAATCATCATAAAAAATCAATTTGTCTTTTTTATCTCTAGCAAAAAAATAGCTTGATCTTTCTTTATTGCTATCAAAAGCATAAGGTTGGGGCCAGATACCTCCACCTGCTATAAAGTTATCATAACCCTTAAGGTCTATAAGTTTTTTTAGTATTTTTTTATTTTCTTTATGATTTGAATCCATTGTTGAACCAAGAGATGCCAGAGTGTTTGCAAGTGTTTGAATACGGATCATTTGTATCTTTAGCTGAGCATTTATTTTTTTTGCACTCACTATTGTTGTTTGTAATGCACCCTTTTCCAACTCTTTTTTATTAAATAATGATGACATAAAATATATTGAAGATATCAACATAATTGAAAAAATCAATATAAACATATAGATTTTAAAATGTATACTATCTTTATATTTTATACCTTTTAGATTTGTAAATATAACCTATCCTTTTATAATTTTACTTTACCTGTAAACTCTTTTTCCTGTAAACTATCCACAATCTGTTTTGCAATACTATCAGTACTATTTGCAATCTCTTGTGTTTGTGAAGCTATAACTGCATTTTGCTGTGTTTGTTTATCTAAAGAATTAATTGCATCATTTATTTGCATGATTCCATTTTGTTGCTCTTTTGAAGCTGTTTCAACTTGAGATATCAACTCAATAGTATGCTCAATATCTGTATTTAATTCATTGTATCCTATTATCATATTATCAGATATCTCTTTGCCGTTTGCTGCTTTTTCTTGTGCATTTAAAACTAATGTTTTTATCTTACTTGCAGCTTGGGCAGATCTGCTTGCTAGATTTCTAACCTCTTGTGCAACTACTGCAAAACCTTTACCTGCTTCACCTGCTGTTGCTGCTTCTACTGCTGCATTTAGTGATAAGATATTTGTTTGGAATGCTATTTGATCTATAACTGTTATAGCTTCTGTTATTGCTGTTACTTCTGTATTTATATCATTCATAGCATTTGTTGTTTCCTGTGCTTGTTTTACACCGGTTGTTGCACCATTTGTAACTTTAGCAGTTATCTGTGACATTTTTATGATATTATCTGTATTTGTTGTTATATTACTTGTGATCTGCTCCAATGATGCTGCCGTCTCCTCTAGTGCTATTGCTGATTCATTTGCATTTTTATTTAATATATTTACATTACTTATCAATTTCGTACTTGTTTTATCTAGTTCTATTCCATTGTCATTACTTTGCATCAACATATTAGTGATCGTATTTTGCATATTATTTATATCATCTTGAAGTTTATCAAGAACACCATCTCTTTCTATATTTTCAAGAGATAATTTATTTGTATAGTTTTGATTTGTGTACTCTTCTAATAGTTTGTTAATTTGTATAAACCTTACTTTAGTATTTTCAATCATACTATTTATATTGTTTTTTAATTTATTTAATGATTCATTTGTCGTGCTGTTTTGGATTTTTTGACTATACCAGCCATTTGCAACTCTTGACATAACATCTTCAGCTTCTTTTATAAGTTCTTCATCTTTTTCAAGCATCTCTTTTATTTGTATGATATTATTATTTACTATCTTTGTCATACTTGCTATCTCATCTTTTGTACCAATTTGTATAATATTAACGCTCTTTGTTTCTTTATTTAAGAACTTAAAGAAATCTACTATACCATTTTCAAATATATTCAATGATTCAATGATACCCTTCATAATTATCACACCAAACCCCAATGACATTAGTATAAAAAAAGTGTTAGTAATAAATATGAAAATCAATTCATTGACTATATTGTCATTTTGTATCTCTATAGTTTCAAGCAGTTCTTCAGACAAGTAGTCATCAACACTTTTTAAAAGGTCTATCTTTTTTGTCATAGATTCAAACCAATGATTTGAATCTACCCCAAATCCACCAATCGTCACATTTGTTATAGCGATCTGCCTTAATCTATTTACTTCATTGATAACTTCACCATTTAATCTGTTTTTATAATATTTTATAAACTTATCTCTAGCACTTTTTTCAAAACTAACCAAAAAACTATTTTGTTCTGTAACTAATTTTATAAACTTAGCTTTTACACCAGGTAAAAATTTATTTTTAGCAAAACTGCTTGTCAAAATTGCTCTTTCTTTGCCTGCTCTTTCTTTACTCATCATAAAACTATAAAGAGCTGTTAAATCTCTAGCCTCATCTTTGTCTGTAGCATCTTTTACTATTGAAGCTACAGTATCTAATAAGTTATTGTTTATATTAGTATAATAAGATATAGAACCACTAAGTTTTATCTCTAAACCATCTATTTTGTGTCTAATTTTTGATAGTTTATTTAGTTCTTTTAATGCAATATTTAAATTTTTTAAAGAGTCAGAGTTTAATCGTTTTTTATTCTTCTTATACAATAATTCAAATTTCTTAATATTTTTAGAAGTAACAATTCTTTGATTTGCAAGTTGACTAGAAAACTTCAATCCATTATTTCCTATATATCCGGCAGTTACCCCTCTCTCTTTTTGTATCTCATTTAACAAATCACTAATACTTACAAGTAACTCAACTTTATAATAAAGCTTTTCACTGTTTATAGTTAAATTTTCAATAATAAAATCTTCAACTTTTTTCAAAAGTGTTATTTTTTTACTTATTGTCTCAAACCAATATTGTGCATCCACATTAAAGCCACCTATATCTGATGAAGTAAGTAATATAGCTCTGATTCTATTTACTTCATCTACATCGCTACTTTGCATAGTTTTCTTATAATAATTCAAACTATCCACACTACTGTAGTCTTTAAAGTTATTTATATAACTATTTTGTTCTGATATTAGGTTGTTTAACTTTATCCTAACTCCTGGCTTATATGAGTCATTAAAAAGAGTATTTGTCCCTATGGCTCTTTCTATTCCCGCTCTCTCCTTACTAAGTAAAAAATTGGAATAAGCTAGAACTTCTCTAGTGATTTTTGGTGATTGAGATATTTTTGAAACAAGCATAATAGTATCTAAAAGTTTACTGTTTAGTTTTGTATAGTAGGTAATCGCTTCTTTTGTTTTTATAGATAAAACTGTTACAGATGCTCTAATAGTATTTAACCCAGATAGCTCATTTATAGCATTTTTTATATTGTTATTGATTTCACTATCAATACTATCTAGCTCTATAGAGTTTATATAGTTTTTTATATCTGCTATTTTTATATCTGTTTGTTCTCTTTGGGTAGTTAAACGATTTCTAAATATTTTACCGTCACTTCCTAAAAAACCTGCAGTTAAGCCTCTCTCTTTTTGTGTTTCATGTACAAGTGCTGATATTTTTGTAGATAAAACAACAACTTTTTCAAGTTTATTTAAAGAGTAGGTTTGTTTAATATTTTTATACATTAATTCTACGCCTATTATAGATAGTGCAATAAGTGGTATTATTACTAATAATAGTAGTTTGATTTTTATTGATATATTTTTAAACATTTCAATCCCTGATTTAAGATTAGAAATTGTAACACAAGATAATATAATAAAAATGACACTATAATGTAAGTTTTTTATCTTGGTGTGTAATCACATCCCTTAAGTCTTTAACATTTTTAATAAGCTTTGCATTTTCTTCTGATTTATTAGCTAATTTATTTCCTAAATCTTTAATATCTTCTTTATTTAACTCTAGTTCTTTCTCTAACTTTATAATTTGTTCTGCTAAGCTTTTATTGTTATCTTGAAGTTCCAAGAGTTTACTGTTTGATGATTTTTGTTCCTCTTTAATCTTTAGTTCTTGTTCTTTTATTATATTCTCGCAATAATTAACTTGAGTAGATAATTTATTTGATTTATCTATCTCTTTTTTAACTCTACTTTCTAAAAATCCAAAATCACTATGTTTAATCTGTATCTCATATTCTTTATTAGATTCTTCTAATTTTTTAATATCACATTTATACTTTGTAATCATCCCCCTTACTTGGGTTTTAAATTCTCTT
>JAYEKV010000061.1:0-7983 GCA_034716855.1 Campylobacterota bacterium
TTAAACAATCAGTAGTAGCTATCATAGGTTTTATCATTCTTAGATTATGACCGTTATCATTATCAGATTCTATAATATTAATTTTTTTATCTTTAAAGCTTTGTATTATTAAAGAGTCTTTACTTAAAGATGTACCAGGGGAATACATATCAATTAAAGGTTGGCTTTTTGCTATTGTAAGGTTACTTACACCTTTGATAGCTCTTGCATTGTCTTCTGCTTTGTTTATCTGCACAGGATCACCTGTATTCATTGCATTTCTAAGGGACTGAAACATTGAATCACTTAACATATCAAGATTTTGTTTGGTTGATTTGACTGAGTTTGCAGTTACATTTAATGTTACAACATAAATAATAGTCATATTCCCTGCAGTAAGAAGAATAAATAACCAAAACATTATTTTATAATTAAGTTTTTTTGATATGATCTTAAACACATTTCATCCTTTTATAAGAAATTAGATTACATAAAAAATACATTTTATTTATAATAACATATAAATACTTATGCACAAGAGATAATTATATACCTCTTGTGTACCTATTAATGTGTCTCATCCAAATTACCAATATCAAGTTTTCTCTCAAAAACAGCATCTATATCATCATGAACTTTAGAGTTTTTATCTAAGAACATTATATTTTCTTTTGAAAGCTCATTTACATTTTTAAGACCCATAACAGCAAGTATCATCTTGACACCTTTTAGGATATTCTTATGATAATCTCTTATATAGTGTGCATGTTTATATACTAAGTATCTACTTCTTAAGGTTTCATCTTGAGTTGCAAGTCCAACAGGACATTTTCTACCTGTAGTACCTGAACAGTATCTAGCTCTGATACACCCTGCACTCATCATAAATCCACGGGCAATTTGTATAAAATCAGCTCCTAGTGACATAAGTATAACAACATCATCAGGTGTAAGTACCTTACCACTTCCTACTATTTTGATCTTATCTCTGATACCCGCTTTTCTCAACAATTTATCTACAAGGTATACCGAATCTCTAGAGTTAAGACCTATTCTTTCCATAAGTTCAATAGGAGCTGTGGCACTTCCTCCACTTCCTCCATCAACACTTATAAAGTCAGGATAAGCACTGTTGCCCTCTTTTATTCTTTTTTTGATCTCATTGATATATGGAACTATATTTTTTGTATCTGATATAACTATCTTGATACCTGCTGGTTTACCTGAAAGCTCTTGAAGTTCTCCTATAAAGTCAAAAAGTTCCTCTACTGTATTTGCATATGGGAATCTATTTGGTGAGAAAAGATTTTTATGAGCCTCTACACCTCTATAGTACGCAATAGCTTCACTTACTTTGTCTGCTATAACTTTACCACCAGTTTGCTTAGCACCTTGTGCTATTTTGATCTCTGTCATCTTACAAAAACTCATAGTTTTTTGGTATCTAACAGGGTCAAAGTTACCATCTTTGTCTCTACATCCGTAAAGTCCTGAACTCATTTGAAAAATAATATCAGGCATATCATTTGGAACCTCTTTGGGGAAGTTTTCCAATGGAGCATCCCAGTTTGGTCTGTGAAATCTTTTTGATTTCTCATCAAATACATAAGTCTCTGCTTCTGGATTGTCTTTAAATACCATCTTTCTATAAACTCTTGAAGCTTGATAACCATTGATAGCTTTTCTAACAAAATCTTTAACACTTTTTTGAAAAGGTGTACCATCTACGATTGAAGTATACTTTTCATCATAATTTACATGAGTTATAAAAAAGTTACTTGTAAGTGAACCCTCTCCTGTATTGATAGGAAAGTTACCCATAAAAGAACCTCTTGTAAATGCTCTCGTACCTTCAGGAGATATAGCTCCATCAGACATAGCTGCACGGCTTATGATAGATTTTGTAATATAAGGATATTTTCTATTTTCACCAAATGTTACACTAAAGTCATTTTCCACTTCATCTTCATTTAAAACTCTCAAAGCATGTTTTAGCATAAACTTTGGTTTTGGAAGTGGTTGAGAAGGTGAAAAAGATGTATAATTAGGCAAATCTCTTGCTGCTTTATAAACCCAGTCCAGTTTATCTTTTGACTCATAAAACTTTTCATCACCGAAATACTGTCTAAAAGGCTCTCTAACCTCTTCTAAAACATATCTCAACCTTCCTATGATCGGATAATTTTTTAAAAGCTGATGCTCTCTTTGTACATACTTATCATATATAAACCACAGCGTAATAACAACAACAAAAACTAATATACTCAAACCTAATGGATCCATCTATACCTCTTTACTTAGTAAAATTTACACATTATATCCAAAAGTTGATTTATAACTGGTGGCTATATAACTTTTTTGTAACCTTTGCATAAAGTGGTTAAGATACTATACATTATATATAAATCTATCCATCCCTTCAATAAAATCTTTTTTGCCTCCATATGAAGGGTGACGAATATATTCTATCTTTTGGTCTGGATATATTTTTTGCAAAGATATCTGTCCATATCTTCCAAGAGAAAGTATCTGTGATGGATTAAATAGCTCTATTAGATCATCTATATACCCTATCCCTTCTTTTAGCTCTGACTCTGTTGGTTTTCTATTTGAAAACTTTTTATATCTCTTGTATGGATGAAAAGGGAAAGAGTTCCAAAATAAAGGTAGCTTTTCTTTATCTTTTAAATAATCCCAGATAACTGCACCACTTATATCACTAAAAAGTTCCCCTTTAAATAGCTCATCATCTAGTTTATTAAAAATTTCATGTGGTTTTTCATTTAGTATCTTTACAGTTGTAAACGGTATACCGGTTATATTGCATCCACTGTATCCAGGGGCTTCAGCTACTAGCATTACACCATTATAATATTGTTCTTTTAAAATATTTAAGTATACTCTTAAATTATTTAGTACTTTTTCATTTTTATATGGGTTATTCGTACCACTTTTATTTGCTCTTTTTTGTAGCTTGTTTAAGAAAATTTCTATATTCATTTAAAGCACCTCTATAGTTTTATAACAAAATAACATTTAGTGAATAATAAAAATAACATTTTAATTTCCTATAGGCTATAATCAAAAAAAACAAAGGGTAAAAATGAACTTGACAAATGAAGAGATATTAGAATACCATTTAGACGGTAAAACAGGTACTCATCTAAAAAAACAATGTGACACACAAAAAGACTTATCTATAGCATATACACCGGGGGTTGCAATACCTTGTAAAGAGATCGAAAGAGATCCTGCACTTGCATATAAGTACACGGCAAAAGGAAATACAGTAGCAGTTATAAGTGATGGTACTGCTGTACTGGGTCTTGGAGATATAGGTCCGCTAGCAGCAAAACCAGTTATGGAAGGTAAAGTTGTACTGTTTAAAAAGTTTGCAGGTGTTGATGGTGTAGATATAGAACTAGATGAGAAAGATCCTCAAAAGATCATAGATATCTGTGCTGCTATCTCTCCTAGTTTTGGTGGTATAAACCTTGAAGATATAAAAGCACCAAAGTGTTTTGAAATAGAAAAAGAACTTCAAAAAAGAGTTGATATTCCAGTTATGCACGATGACCAACATGGAACAGCCATCATCACAACAGCTGCACTTATAAATGCAAGTGAACTATCAGGTAAAAAAATAGAAGATATGAAAATAGCAATAAGCGGTGCAGGAGCTGCTGCTATGAGCTGTGCAAAAATGTACAGATCTCTTGGTGCAAAAAATATCTTGATGTGTGACAGCCGTGGTGTTATTAATCATAAAAGAGATGACCTAAACGAATATAAGAAAGATTTCATTGTTGAAACCCAAGATGAAACACTAGCAGATGCAGTAAAAGATGCTGATATGCTTCTAGGTCTTAGTGTAGCAGGAACTGTTTCTAAAGAGATGGTAGCATCAATGGCACCAAATCCAATTATACTAGTTCTTGCCAACCCAACACCTGAGATATTACCTGAAGAGATCATGGAAGTAAGAGATGATGCTATAATAGGTACAGGTAGAAGTGATTATCCTAATCAGGTAAATAATGTACTTGGTTTCCCTTTTATTTTTAGAGGTGCGATGGATGTAGCTGCAAAAAAGATCACAGAACATATGAAAATGTCAGCAGCATATGCGTTGGCACAGTTAGCAAAACAGCCAATACCATACTATGTAAAAGCAGCTTATGATGACCAATCATTAGAATACGGTAAAAATCACATTATACCAAAACCATTTAATAAAGAGGTACTTATTTGGGTAGCATCTGCAGTTGCTCAAGCTGCTATAGAAGATAATGTATCAGATATGAAAGATTTTGATATAGAAAAATACAAAAAGCATCTAAGAGATATTATTTATCTTGAGCATGATGTAGAGCACTAGTAAAAAAGCCTCAAGTTAGAGGCTTTTTTATCATAAGATCATAATCAATTTACAGATAATAGTTTACTTTTTCTCAATAAGTCCTATTTGACCAAAATAGCTCCGTAAAGTTCTACCGCTATCAAGCCAGTTAACTAAACCACCATTTAGATACTTTACATTTTCAAAACCCATTTTTTTAAGCTGATATGAGGCTAGTAGACCCCTTGGACCTTTGAAACAGTAAGTTATAATTGGAATATCATGACCATATTTTTCATGTATTTTTTTTATTGCAACGAACTCTAACTTTCCTCTAGGAATAGTTAGATGCATATCTTTTCTAAGGTATCCACTTGCGAACTCTTCTGGTTCTCTAACATCTAAAATAAGAGTACTTAAGTCCTCTAGCTCAAGTTCTTCAGGCTCTACAGCTTCTATCTCCTGTTCTGCTTCATCTATAAGCTTTTGAAACTGTTCAGTTAGATAAACCTCTGCTCTTCTTTGAGCTAACTCTTCAAGGTCTAAGTGTGCATTATCCTTAATATCTGAAGTTGGCATTATAAACTTTCTAAGAACTCTACTGCCATTCTAACACCTGCTCCACTTGCTCCTGCTGGATTATATCCCCAAGCACTGTTTACAAAAGCAGGTCCTGCTATATCAAGGTGTACCCATTGTTGCTTGTACTCATCTTTGATAAAGTTATCAAGGAACATACCGGCGGTAATTGCTCCACCGTATCTTGTACTTGATATATTAGACATATCTGCAACATCACTTTTAAGTGTCTTTTTAAGATATCTGTTAAAGTCAAGTCTTGTAGCAAGTTCACCACTTTTTAAGGCACTTTTTACAATTTTATCATTCAACTTAGTGTTATTACCCATGATACCTGTAGTGTACTCGCCTACTCCAACTACACAAGCACCCGTAAGTGTAGCAAAATCTAAAATATAATCTATATCTTTTATCTCATCTTGTGCATAACATAAACAATCAGCAAGCACAAGTCGCCCTTCTGCATCTGTATTTTTAACTTCAATGGTTTTTCCATTTTTTGCAGTTAAAATATCATCAGGCTTATATGCATCACCACCTATCATATTTTCAACAGCACCTACTATACCGTGAACCTCAATAGGAAGATCAAGAGATGCTATTGTATTCATAATACCAAGTACTGCACAACCACCACTCTTATCACTTTTCATGCTTACCATGAAGTCACTTGGCTTTAAGCTAAGACCACCACTGTCATAAGTAAGTCCTTTACCTACTAGTACAACTTTCTTTTGAGCTTTTACAGAAGGCTTATATGTAAGGTGTATAAGTTTTGACTTATGTCTACTTGCTCGACCAACTGCCAACATAGCATTCATATCATTGTCTTCTAGATAGTCTTCATCCAGTATCTTACACTCCAATTCATTTACTGAAGCAATTTTTATAGCTTCTTGAGCCATAACAGATGGATAAAAATCATCCGGTGCAGTATTTACAAAATCTCTTGCCATATTTACAGATTCACAAATTGATACAGACTTTTCAAACTTTTTTTGTATATCTTCATCAATTGACTCAACTTCAATATAGATATTTTTATCCTCTTTTTCCTCTTTTTTTGATTTATATCTCTCAAAAGAGTAATTCCCAAGTTCAAAACCATCTACAAATGCACTTAGATTATTTTTACATTTAACAGATGCAGATCTGAAATTTGTTGTATTTAACTTCTTAATAGCTGTAGCAATAGCTAACCTTATACTCTCTTCATCTTCTGAAGGAAGTCCAACATATAATTTTTTCGATTCAGGTAGAAGTACACACTCCTCCTCATTACCTTTAAAACCAAGTGATTCTAATAGTTTTTTCTTTTCTTTTATCTTTTTATTTTTTACTAATACTATCTCAATATCAGTATCTATTTTTTTAGTTGTCAGATTTAAGTTCATGTACTTCCTTTTCTATATCTTTTATTTTTCTTGTATCTTTTTTAGTTGCTTTATGGAAATAATATAAAATACTACCACCAAACAATGCAGCAAACGGCAGTGCTACGAACCAATACTCTTTTGCTACCTCAAGCACCTTTAATATCTCATCTCCGAAATACCATACAGGCACTATAGTAATAGCAGCCCAGCACCATGCACTAATCAAGTTTATAAATGCAAATATCTTTGCATCATATCTTGTTAGTCCTATTGATATAGGTATAACTGTTCTCATACCGTACATATATCTTTGAACAAATATTATAGGCCAGCCATATTTTTTAAGCAGCAAGTGAGCCAAAGCAAATTTTCTTCTCTGCCCTGCAAATTTTGTATGAACATAAGATTTATTGTATCTACCTATATAAAAATATATTTGATCACCAACAAAGCCACCAAGCCCAGCTACAAATATTGCCACAGGAAGCCACATATCACCTGTGTGGCAAAGAAGTCCACCCATGATAAGTCCCATCTCACCTTCTAAAACACTCCATGCAAATAGTATAATATAACCATACTCTTTCATAAGATATACAAACTTATCATTGAACCCTTCAACAGGTGCATTGTAAAGGTTATACCCTAAGTATGAGAAGAACAATACAACTATTACTGTAGCAATTTTACCAGAGTTCTTTTTCAAAAATTCCATTTTATATCCTAATCAAAGCTCAAAATAGTTTGTGCCTGCATCATATCCTTATCACCTCGACCAGAAAGATTAACAACTACTACTTTACCTTTTAATTCATCTTTTCTTTTTTTAAGATATGCTATTGCATGACTTGATTCAAAAGCAGGGATAATACCCTCTTTTTGACTTAACCAAACAAAAGCATCCATAGCTTCTTCATCTGTTACATGATCATAGTCTGCTTCATCTAAATCTTTTAGATAAGAATGCTCAGGCCCTATTCCCGGATAGTCAAGCCCTGCACTTATACTGTGTGCTTCTAAAACCTGTCCATCCTCATCTTGAAGAAGATATGAACATTGACCGTGAAGTACTCCCGGTGTTCCTTTTGCTAAAGAACAGCCATGTTTTTCTGTATCTATACCGTGGCCGCCTGCTTCAATACCCACACATCTTACCTCTTCATCTTCTAAAAAGTGAGAGAACATACCTATTGCATTTGATCCACCGCCTATACAAGCCACAACTGTATCAGGAAGTCTTCCCTCTTTTTCAAGTATCTGCTGTCTTGTTTCCCATCCAATAATAGCTTGGAAATCTCTAACCATCATAGGGTATGGGTGTGGACCTGCAACTGTACCTATTATATAAAAAGTATCTCTTGCATTTGTAACCCAGTATCTTATAGCATCATTCATAGCATCTTTCAGTGTTCTGCTTCCAGACTCTACTGCTATTACTTTAGCACCTAGAAGTTTCATTCTAAATACATTTAGTTCTTGCCTTTGTACATCTTTTGCACCCATAAAAATAGTACACTCCAAGCCCATAAGTGCAGCAATAGTAGCAGTAGCAACACCATGCTGTCCTGCTCCTGTTTCTGCTATAACTTTTGTTTTACCAAGTTTTTTAGCTAGTAGTCCTTGTGCTATTACATTGTTTACTTTATGTGCTCCCGTATGGTTAAGGTCTTCTCTTTTTAAGTATATTTTACATCCAAGTTCTTCACTTAT
>JAYEKV010000062.1:0-1748 GCA_034716855.1 Campylobacterota bacterium
CCGTCTAAAACCATAAAATTAACAGCTTCTCAAATACAACCATCTTAATAACTAACATCTTCTTTTAATTCAAATAACCAAGTAATATTACAATAGTAAAGAAAAATATCTACACTTACAATTTAAACAAATAAAAAAGTAGTATTTGGTATTGAAGGTGGTTGCCTTGATAAAGCTAATATTTTTTTGCTTTTAGATGATCTAAGTGGCGTACTATTTGAGCGTCAGAAACTTGACTTGATGTCAAGTTTTAGCGAGTTTACGACACGCATCTAAAAGTGAAAAAATATTAGGAACCCGAAGGGCTTTATCACCTTGCAACCGATTTTTCTTCGTTTCGTTTTTTTTCTAAAAAAAAAGGAAAGTTAACATATGACAGTTAATCTCAAAATGAAAAATAAAAACAAAAATGTATGTTTCTCAAAGAGAGTTCAAGTACAAGATCAAGATATATGACAAATAATAGTACATTTTGCATGTTTATCACGATATATCGATACTAAATATACATTATTTTACTAGAAAAAGATATAAATTTTAAAGTTTATTGTCATTTTTATGTAATTTTATAGCTCTAAAGCCTTTACTTAAAGTATATTAATAGAATTTAAATATAACATATAAAATGTTATTTATTAAGGTAATTTCCGTAATAATTTAACATAATGTACCATTAATAAATAGTTAGACAAAAGGATACTTAATAATGAAAAACTTAACAGGATATAGTCGATTTGAAAAATTAGTTGCTGATTTTTCACCAGAGTATCTCAAACCATTTTATGAAGCAAAATTAAATAATGAAGATTTATATCCATCTCAAAAAGATTTAGAGTATATTATATTTAACGGATTTAACGAAATAACAGCGTCATTAGAAAATATTAAATTAACTTTAGCATTTATATCAATTGTTCCACCCAAAAGTAAAAAAATAAATAGAAGTAATTATTTAAAATATCATATACATGTATATTTACAAGAAATATACATTTTAAAAGAAAGACTAAATGAATATGCTACAAAGTTGCAAAGAAAGTATTCAAAAATCAATAAAGAAATCAATGTAAAAGAATTTATTAAACCATTATTTCAAATTATAAAAATGATGTTTGAAGGTATTACTAATGCAAGAAGTCAGCATGTTCATACTCAAAGATTTAGTGATAAGGATTTAGACTGGTTATCGTCGACAACATTTCTTTCAAAGTTTCATGATGAATATGAGATGCCATCAAAAAGAATATATAAAAAAGTAAGCCTAGAATGGAAAACAACTATTAAAGATAATACAAAAGAAATCAATAAAATTATCGATATTTATTTTGATACAATATATGCAGTTATTACAAAAAATGATAAATTGATATTGTCTAACAAAACCTAGGAGAGTAACGAGTGTTCAGTGGCAGTGAAGACTGAATTTACAAGCCTCAAAAAAGAGTCATCTAATTTAAGGTTTGAAGTGATCAATCACACTCGTTCCTCAACTCAAATGTTAAAATAAAACATTATATCAACCCTATATCCATTACATAAAATCCCACTTCAAGAAAAAACACATATCCTTGTGATAAAATTGTATATTAAAAAATGGAGTTTATCATGTCAGCTTTACAAGAACAGCAACTAATTGATGAAATAGATACTTTACCAATAGATTTAAAAACTCAAATTGTTGATAAAATTTTAAATAGTATCAGCCCTATTAATAAGTCAATAGATGACTTATGGATAAAAGAAGTCAA
>JAYEKV010000063.1:0-1729 GCA_034716855.1 Campylobacterota bacterium
TATGAAGATCTTCTAAAAATAGCTATAAAACATGGTGCAAATATGGTATATGCTTCTAGTGCAGCTACATATGGAGATAGTGATAGATTTGAAGTTGGATATGAACAGCCAAACAATGCCTATGGTTTTTCTAAAGTGATGATGGATAATATCACTTACAAATATATAAAACAAGGTGTAGATATTAGTATAGTTGGACTAAAATATTTTAATGTATATGGTCCAAGAGAATATTTTAAAAATTCAACTGCATCTATGGTAGTGCAGTTTGGGCATC
The DNA here is from genome assembly GCA_034716855.1 of Campylobacterota bacterium. Taxonomy (GTDB): domain Bacteria; phylum Campylobacterota; class Campylobacteria; order Campylobacterales; family Arcobacteraceae; genus JAIOSF01. Next base: position 278 of record JAYEKV010000063.1, read on the forward strand.
AGATACTTAAAGGGCTAACTCCAAAGCTATTTGAGGGTAGTGACAAGATACTAAGAGATTTTATCTATATTGATGATATAGTTCAAGCAAATATAAAAGCTTGTACACCTAAAAAAAGTGGTGTATATAATGTAGGGACAGGAAAGGCTAGAAGTTTTGAAGATATAGTAAATATTTTACAAAAAGAGTTAGAGATAGATAATGGGAAAGAATATATCCCAAATCCATTTATAGGTTCTTATCAATTCTTTACAGAGGCTAATATAGAAACTACAAAAGAAAACTTAGGATATGAACCAAAAGTTTCAATGGAAGAGGGTATCAAAGCTTATGTTCCTGAGATAAAAAGACTATTTGAAGAAGAAGTGAAATAATGAGTGACACAATTAAAAAACCTAACATACTTGTAATAGGTGATCTTATGATTGACCATTATCTTTGGGGTAAAACAGACAGAATATCTCCTGAAGCTCCCGTGCAGGTTATAGATGTACAAAAAGAGACTACAGTATTAGGTGGTGCTGGAAATGTAGTAAACAATCTTCGAGCACTTGATTGTGATGTGACTGTTGTATCTGTGGTAGGGGATGATAAAAATACTCAAGAGATGATAGCTATGCTGGATGATATTGGAGCAAAACATTTTTTGATCTGTGATGAGAATAGAAAAACAACTAAAAAAAGCCGTATCATTGCATCAGCTCAACAAATAGTAAGATATGACCATGAAACAAAAGATGAGATAAATGGTGAAGCGGAAGCTATTATCTCTAAAAAACTCTTAGAATTTATAGGGGAGTTTGATCTTGTTCTTGTGTCTGATTATGGTAAAGGGGTGATAACAGACTCTTTGATGGGTAAGATAAACTTTATAGCTAACTGTAAGGTTTTAGTTGATCCAAAAGGGGATGACTATAGAAAGTATATGGGTTCATATCTTCTAACTCCAAATAAAAAAGAAGCTTCATTAGCTACAGGAATAGATATAAAAGATGAAGAGTCTTTAAAAGCAGCACTTAAAAAGCTTCATAATACAGCGTGTCTACAAGTGCCTATGATAACGCTAAGTGAAGATGGTATAGCGATACTAGATGAAAAGAATGAGATACTTAAAAAACCTACAGTTGCAAGAGAAGTATTTGATGTGACAGGTGCTGGAGATACAGTACTTGCATCACTTGGGTATAGTTTGGCAAAAGGTGAGGATATAGTAGAAGCTATAGAGTTTGCTAATCTTGCAGCGGGTGTAGTTGTAGGTAAGATAGGAAGTGCAACAGCTACTATGGAAGAGATAGAGGAGTATAAAAGCTCACTACACAAAAGTTCTATAGAATCACATATAAAAACTTTTGACGATATAGAAAAAACAGTAGCGAGACTTAAAAAGCAGAAAAAAAGAATAGTATTTACAAACGGATGTTTTGATATTCTTCACAGAGGTCATGTACAGTA